>JAABSB010000030.1 GCA_011390615.1 Desulfotignum sp.
TCTCCTCCCTGTTTCAATCATGGAACCTCATATATAAAAATTCTGACCCTAATGTCAATCTTTGTTGCGAGTTGTTGATGCGGATCTATCCTCTGATTGTAAACTTGCTCAATCGGATGATATCAAATAGAAATTTTCAAGGAATCCTTTTACAGCAACCTAATAAAGCGGGTGACCATTGCTGTCCGGTTAACAGATCTTATTCCGTTCCTGTTTGTATTTTTGTGGAGTACCGGATTTATTGCAGCTCTTTCAATATTGATGAAAAATTTTCAGGTGTCAGGAATATGACAGCTTGTAAAGATTTGGTGATTGAGGCACAACATTTCCATTGCTGGTTGCTGTTACCGTGCTTCCCGCCGGATCCCCAGCACCTCCCGGCAGTAGGTCACACTTCGGCGAACAGCGTCCACTTCCATGGCCAGGGCCACTTGAAACCGGCCCAGTCCTGGCCGATGCCGTGCAGGTTCAGGCTGTAAGTGTGCAGACCCAGTTTCATTCAGTGTCTCCTTGTTGAGTTTAAACCCAGGGTAGAGTTTCTTTTTATGGTTTGGGGGTCAATTTTTTTAAATATCAAAGAAAACGCAGTGTAACACAAGAAGTTTAACCTGTTTTATCATCAGAAAGAATAACGGGTCGGCCCATAAAAATTGTGAATACCATTTCAAATCTTGATTTTGGAACAAGCTCTTTAAAATAACCGGGCCGAAGAAAAGCTCCCCCCGGCAATCATTGCTGCGTAAAGGCGCAATTAAGCTTGAAGGCCTGCTCCGATTTGAATTAACACGAACGGAATGGGTTCACTGGACAGCCACAGTCAGTAGCGTACATAAGAACAGTAAGGCTATGGGCAGGTGGAGCGACCGAAATTTAAGGCCACTAAAAACACATCCTTTTCATCCACTGCCGAGTCGCTATTGAGATCAGCCTCTGGAAAATTGTTTGCATACTGTTTGGAAAACAAGGCCAGGTCCGTACCATCCATATCAGTGTCGGTGTCACAATTACCTTGACATGCGGTCATAACCGTTCCGTTTCCAGCTGGTAAATAGGGAGCCTGAGGTCCGATTTCAATCTGAAAATCTGTAAAAATATATGGTGCTTCCTCAGGTATCAGCTCATTGCTGACAGCGAAAGAAGTGACAACCTCTGCGATTTGGATCGGATCAGGGCCATTGATAAAACCGTCGTGGGTCCAATACACATAACCATATGTGTAATCCAACCATTCACCAGAAAGATCGCGAAAAAGGACCGCATCAGAACCTCTGGCTTCAGCAACCCAGCCCGAACCCGGATCCCATACAATATCCACCAGGCGGGCCTGCCAATTGTTGGGAGGATCCAGCATCACATTACTTACATGCGATCCTATCATTATAGCGTACACCCCATCTCCGGAAACGCTTATATTTTCGGTATCATAGATTAATTGGGGCATGCCATAATATGAGGGTTCCCAACATGTCCCCTGTGAAACAACGATCTCAATGCCATCCTGACCAAAGCAAGGCACGCCGGTTGCAGTCAGCAAAATTATCATAATGATGATTGCAAATTTGTATTGTCTCATTATTATCTCCTTTCGTTTAACGTCCGGACATTACTGGTCGGAACTGCAGAAATGAATAACTATTGGTAATGGTAATGAAAATCCAATATGATTCCGCTATCGGGGGCCTACATCTCACAGAAGGGATCAAGGGATAAGGGATAGAACTTGCTTTTTCCTGAACAAAATATCAAAAATATATTATCCCTCCTCTGATACTATCACAACATGTTGTGCTCGTATCAGAGATGTCAATTTAAGTCAATATAAAAATCAAGCGTTGAAAAGGAAAGAGGAACTATAATGATATCCGCCAAAAATTTGCGCGGACTTTGTCTATGTTTTTTCTCTGCCAACCATGAATTTAAAGTTCAAACTTTGAACTAATTCATATTCTCGATATTAAAAAATCATCCACACAACCGTTCCGAAGAATTTTTTTTAGTCTATGATCATCCTGGTTTTCTGCATCAAGCCAATCTGCATATGCGTCAGGATTCAAAACACATGGCATCCGGTCATGTATGTCCCTGATCTCTCCCACCGCATCTCTGGTTATAATGCTACAGCCGTAATAATCTTTCTGCCAGATATCCCATAAACCTGCAAATGCATACGGGGCTTTGGCGGGTAACTGAAAAATAATATTTGGTCTTCCTGTTGTCATTCTCCGGATCGGATTTCCATTCATAAAAACCATCCCCGATAATCAGACAGCGTTTTTTTCGAAAAGAATCCCTGAAGTTTGGCTTTTGGTCCAAAGTCTCCATCCTGGCATTGATATGTCCAGTTCCTTTCTTTTCTTTGTAAATCCCAGGCCGTTTGCCGCCTTATACCCAGCTTACCCGGCCCCATTCAAACAACCTTTTCCCATTTTTTTGCTTTCTAAGCAACCTGTTCCTTGAAATTCCTTTTTTCAAGTGCAACAAACCGATAGCAAGATCAGTTCCACCTTCATAATCCGGAAAAGGAGATCTTCATGTATCTGTCTGAAGAAAAGCGTGCCGAAACCAGGAAATGTTTTAAAAAGGAGATGGCACTAGACAAATCCCTTTCACTGGTTTTCATGGAAAAAGCGGGAAATCCCGATGTAAGATGATTTGTCACTGTCGCAAGATTTTTCCTGATAATGGCCCGCACCTTCAGTGAGTTAGCAATATGCGGGCCAGAAGCCAGTCCACGGTATCCGGCAGAGGTTTTTCCGGCCGAAGCCCTGAAGAAACCGAAATGGCCGATGCCCTCTTTCCACCCCAAGGGCACTGCAGATGATCACCACGCATTTGGCCTTATCAGGCTCTGGTTCAAAAACAGTGCTGTCAAGCAGATCCCCATCCATGCAGTGTGTTTTTATAGTTTTGCATGTCATCTTAAAATTTCCGGTCAATTTGGCGTTTCACCAAGGAATATATATGAATTGTGTCAAACAGCTGAATGCGCTGCCCTTCTTTTATGCCGCCCTTAAACTGCTGCAGTTTTGCAAAAATTCGGGCGGGGGCCGTCTCATCTGCCGAATCCTGGCCAAAGGGATACTGATAAAGGTCTGCCAGGTCATCAAAATCCGCCGGCACCGCAAACACCTCATGGTGGGTCAGGTCAAACTGACTGTGGCGGATGGCGTGTACAGCTGATGTCAGGGCATCGGTCTCGTCATGGAACAGGTGAAAGAACTGCTGGAACTCACCGTCTGCAGAAGGCTCCAGAATGATCACCCGGCCGGATGGGTTCAACACCCTGTGGGCTTCCATCAGGGCCTGCCGGCTATTCTGGTGATGCAGCGAGAGGATGAAAATGACCCTGTCAAATGACGTATCCCCAAAGGGCAGCGTTTCCCCGGAACCGATGAAAAATTCGGCATTACCCGTCTGCTGCCGTGCTCTGGCAACAGCCTCTGTGTCCGGGTCGATGGCAATATAGCGGCGGATGTCGCGGGCCAGCATTGCGGACAGCCGGCCTTCACCGCACCCTATCTCCAGGATGTTACAGCCGTCTGTGGCTGCAAGGTCCTGGATCATGCTCAGCTGCAGATTGTCTTTATCATATATCATAAACGGTTTTCCGGATCAGACCAGGGCGGTTGAAAAAGCGATCATGAACTGGCCCGCATAATAGAGGGGCAGGCCCGCGGCCCGGTTGAGGAATGCTTTTGTGACAAACCGCTGGCGTGCCACAAAGATGTCGGAAACATAAAACAGCAAGGCCCCGCCAAATACCAGGGCACGGGCTACGGGATCCAGGCCGGGGTTGTTCATGAGGGCGGCAGCTGAGATGACCATGGCCGTGATGATGACGATGTAAGCGATCACGGGAATGCGCATCTCCCCCAGGTGCGGGCGCAGCCACAAAAAGACATAGAAGCTCAGGCCCAGGCAGATGAGAGCGACCGTCCATACCGCAGGGCCAATGACACCCAGGAACACAAACGCAGCCGCATACATGACATGACCGGCCAGAAAGGCGGCCAGCCCGGCCGTGAACACCTTTCTGCTGGAAAAAAAGATCAGGCAGACATCCCCGATCAGGCACAGGATCAGGCCTGACAGGACAAGGGGATAATAGAGGGTTTCGGGATGCGGCTGGATCACTGCCGTGACAATGAACAGCGCAGACAGCAGCGGTTTGGTGAGCAGCTCGCCGAATATGGATTCCTTTCTGGATGCATACAGCAGTCCTGCCAGAAGCAGGGGCACGGCAGTCAGAATCAGATATATCATATGGCACCTCCTTTAAACAGGATCAGGCAAATCACATAACCATTGTCAAAAATGAGCTGTTCCAATGTTTGTGCATTTTACCCGGTAAAAAATGACGGTGTTGATGTGATTTTACAAGACAAAAATTACAAAGTGACTGAAATTTTCACGGGTCACTTGTAACATCGGAACTGTAAGGCCCCAAAAAAAACGCAGCGGCAGAGAGGCATATAAACCCCTCTGCCGCTGCAGGATGGGAGAATTCAAAAACAGGCAAAACAGTTAACTTCTGTCCCTAACGGTTCTTCCATTCAGGTTTGCGTTTTTCCTCAAAGCTGGCAATGCCTTCCAGGGTGTCTTCGGTTTTCATCAGGGTTTTGAGAAAATAGTTGGATACCAGGTCAATGCCCTGGAAAAAGCTGGTGCCGATGTGGCGCTTCACAGCCCTTTTGTTGAGCCGGATGATCAAAGGAGATGCCATGCAGATTTCTTTGACATACGCGTCCACAGCTTCGGTGAATTCATCTTCATCTTCCACCTGGCTGACAAAACCCAGCTTGCGGGCTTCCTTGGCTTTGTAAGTTTTGCCGGTGGTGACGATCTCGATGGCTTTGGCAGGGCCCACCAGTTCGGGCAGGCGCAAGGCTGCATAGGGCGGGAAAAACCCGAGTTTGATTTCCGGCTGGCCGAATTTGGCTTTTTTGCTTGCAATGATGATATCACAGGCAATGGCCAGTTCCATACCCCCGCCCAGACAGGCACCTTTGACCGCAGCGATCACCGGTATATCGATGGTGTTGATGATCTCAAAGATCCGGTTGAACACGGCCACCATTTCATCCACCTGGTCGGGTTTGTGGTCCCCGACTTCCACGCCGGCGCAGAAGCTGGGGCCTTCCCCGGATATCACCAGGCATTTGAGGGTCTCATCTGCGGCAACGGCTTCCAGCTCCGCGTTCAGATCCTTCATCATGGGGATATTGAGGACATTGTGTTTGGGCCGGTTCAGGGTGATCCGGGCCACCTGGTCGTCTTTCTGGACAATTAAAAACTCAGATCCTGACATGGGTGCCTCCTGTTAATTGTTTTCGGTTCGTTGATACGGCAGTCTGCACTGTCTGTGCTGTTGCAAAACATTGCTGGTACCTGTGGTACTGCCGTGCCGGACCGGGTCAAAAAATCATATCATACCCCGGACCAGCACGGCATGTCCATACCCTGCTCTGAAGATTATCCCCGGATGATTCTGGGGGTGATCAGATGGTGCTGGGGACAGATGGATTTGGGGTTCTGGTAGGCGGAACCGGCAAAGGCCTTGAGATAGTTTCTCAGTTCCTTCATCTTGACCACCTCATCCACCATGCCGTGTTTGGCGCAGTAGGCCGGTCTGGAATTGTCATAGTATTCTTTGGCCAGGGTGTTCATTTTATCGATGACCGGCTCCAGGGGACGGCCGGCATCTTTTTCCTTGACCAGGCGCCGGGAATAACTGGCGGCAGCCGCGGTTTCCCCGTGCATCACATAGATCTCGGTGGTGGCCACACCCAGGGTAAAGGTGTTGTGCCGGTTGGCAGTGGGACCGCCCATGACATAGTGGGCCGCAGCCGTGCCTTTGCGCAGGGTGATCAGGATCATGGGGATGTCTGTCTGCTGGATGGAATAGATCAGGGACTGGCCCAGCCCCAGGAGTTCCGCTTTTTCCGCAATATCTCCCACGTCGATGCCGGAGGTGTCCTGGAACCAGATCAGAGGAATCCGGTCCCTGCCGCACAGGGTGACAAATTCATTCATCTTGATCAGGCCCTGGCGGTAAAGCTTTCCGCCGATGCCGGGGTAATCCGCATATTCCGGATAGCCTTCTCCCAGCCAACCCTGGTTGTTGCCGATGATTCCCATAAGGTATCCGTCTATCTTTACCAGGCCGGTGTAGATTTCCGGGCCGTATTCGGGCTTGTATTCCATGTGCTCGCTGCCGTCCACAAGGCGGGAGATCACCTGCCGGAAATCATAGATCTGTTTCTGGTTGTAGGGGATCAGGCGGGCCACATCTTCGGCTGAAAATGCCGGTTCCTTGGGTTCGGCCACCCGGAAGAACTTGGGATTGTAGGCAGGCATGTCTTTCATGTAATCCTTGAGTCCGTCCAGCACCCCTTTTTCCTCTTCATACACATACCGGAAAAATCCGGTGTGGTCATGGTGGACTTCCACAGATCCCGGGGGTTTGGCTTTGTACTGCTTGGCTGCGGAAATCAGCTGCTCTGCCCCTTCCACATCAAAATGGCCTTTGGGGGACATGCCGCTTAAAATCCCGCCCCCGCCGACTGCAATGTTGCAGTTCTTGTGGGCGAACAGGATGGTGGGGCTGATGCCCTGGTATCCGCCGCCAGCCGGATTGGTGCCGTAGATACCGGCCAGGACGGGAATACCCATCTGCTCCAGCTCTGCATGGCGGTAGAAGGTTGTGCCGGAGCCCCTGCGGTTGGCATAGAATTTTTCCTGTTCCGTAAGCTTTACCCCGGAGCAGTTCACCAGCCAGACCAGAGGGATGTTCAGGCGCTTGGAAATGTTGGTGGCCCGGAAAATATTTTCCGGCTGGCCCGGCAGCCAGGCACCGGCCATGACCTTGTTGTCAAACCCGATGACAACGGCCCATTTGCCGGAAATTTTTGCCAGCCCGTCAATGACATTGGTGGTGCCTTCCTCATTGTCTTCCGGATTGAACAAGGTGTGCAGAGGATGCCAGGTGCCGGGATCCACCAGGTATTCCAGGCGCTGCCACACGGTCATGCTGCCCCGGGCATTGATTTTTTCCGCCGGCATGCCCGCGTTTTTCACCTTTTCCACTTCTGCATCAATGCCTTTTTCCACTTCTGCAATCTGTTGGATGTTTTTTTCCGAACTCAGCATCTGTCCCTTGTTGAGTTCCTTGCCAAATGGTTCCATTTTTTCAAAATATTGCCGCATAAAAGACTCCTGAAGAAAAAGTATTATAAGATCTGTCCGGCATCTTCTTTCCAAACCGCTGAATCAACCGGAAAATATACGCACTTGACTTTAATTTTTCCTTTAAGTATAGGGTTAGACTGTCCTGTTTGAAAAAAAGATGTATTTTCCCAAACAATCTGGTCACTGATATTGTGAACAATTTTAACAAAAAAACAAAGGAGAAATGGATGAGCACTGAAATTTTAGCCCCCATGCCCGGCACCATCATCGATGTCATGGTTTCCCCCGGCGACGCGGTTGTGGAAGGCCAGGAACTGGTGATTTTAGAGGCCATGAAAATGGAAAACCCCATCGTTGCAACGGCTGACGGGACGGTCAAGGAAGTGGCCGTAAACGTGGATGACAAGGTGGCCACAAGCCAGGTCATGGTAACCATCGAATAATTTTTCAGGGCAAAGTGCTGTTTTTTTTCCTGTGTGCACTTTGCCCTGTTTTTTTTTGGCCCCTTGAAATTTTTCATCCGGATTTTCCAGGCATCCTGCACATAACCATCTGAATAATCATAACCTTTTAACTTCCAGGCTTGTTCCACAGTATAAAACGCTGTTTTATTTCGTATAAAATAGAAAGAAAGAAACCCCTTTGTCAAGCTATTTCTTAATCATATTTTTAATCACATTTTTTCTTGACAAACCCACCTGTTTTTTGGTTAGGTAAATCGTTATATGAAACAACGTTTTAATGGATAAAACAAAACAGCGAGTATTCCCGCACCCGTGAGTAAAAAAAAAACATCTGCAAAAAACGCAGGCAGCAAAAAACGCAATGCCATTGAAAAGGCCATGGAAATTTTGCTCAAATTCCAGGATGTCAAGACCAGCTGGGGTATTCGGGAACTGTCCACTGAACTGGAATTTTCCCCGGCCACGGTGCAGCGGATCCTGTCCGTTCTCAAGTCCTACGGGTTTGTGCGCCAGGATGAACAGACCCGGCAGTATTTTGTGGGCAATATTTTTTACCGGTTTCTGGAAAACCTGAACCACGCCAACAACCTGCCGGGCATCGGCCGGCAGTTCATGGAAGAAGTTGCCATAAAAACCCGTGAAACAGTATATCTAAACATCATCCAGGGGAACCTGCGCATCTGCATCGACACCATCGAATCCCCGAAAGCCCTCAAGGCAGGCATGCCCATCGGCAACCAGTCCCCCTTGTATGCCGGGGCATCAGCCAAATGCCTGCTGGCATTTTCCAGCACGGCGTTCCAGAAGGAATATTTTGCCGCTGTCGCCCCCAGACCGTTGACCGATGCCACCATCGTGGATTCCAATGCCCTGGCTGCTGAACTGGCAAAAATTCAGGCCCGGGGGTATGCCGTGAGTCTGGGGGAACGTACCCCTGGCCTTGGGTCTGTAAGTGCCCCGGTGTTTGACTACAGGGGAGAAATCCTGGCCAGCCTGAGCCTGGCTGTACCGGAAATCAGAACCCGGGACAAAGCGCATTTTTCCCGCTGTATTACCATATTGACGGATGCGGCCCAGGCCTTTTCCCTGGCCATGGGCCAGTCTGTCACCAAATTGCATGCCGACCATCATCAATTAACCGTTTAATTAATTTAATTTTTTAAGGAGAAACCATGGATTTTACATTGCCCAAAGACCTTCAGATGATTCAAAAGGAGATCCGCAATTTTGCCAAAAAACAGATCGAACCCTATGCGGATGAATGGGATGAGAAACACTACCTGCCCATTGAAGAAGCCATGCGGCCACTGGGACGGGACCTGGGATGTTTCGGCACCGTGATTCCGGAGGAATACGGGGGAGAAGGCATGGAAAACGGATTCCTTGCCGCCATGATCATCACCGAAGAGCTGGCCCGGGTGTCCTCTTCCTTGCGGGTGCAGGTGAATATGCAGATGCTGGGCTGCGGCTACACCATCTACAAGTACGGCAATGAAGCGGTACGCAAAAAATACGTGGAAAAACTGTGCACTGCCGAATACATCGGCGGGTTCGGCATCACCGAGCCTGATGCGGGCTCCGATGTCATGGCCATGGCCTCCACTGCGGAAGACAAGGGAGACCACTGGCTGATTAACGGCTCAAAGACCTGGATCTCCAACGCCCACGTGGCCGACTGCCTGCTCTATTATGCTTATACCGACAAAGCCGCCGGCTCCAAGGGCCTGTCCGCATTTGTCATCGAGCCCAAAAATTTTGACGGTATCAAAACCTCTTCTCTGGAAAAACTGGGATCCCACTCTTCTCCCACGGGTGAGCTGTTTTTAGACAATGTCAAGGTACCAAAGGAAAACCTTCTGGGCAAACCCGGTGACGGCGCCAAGATCGTGTTCTCCTCTTTGAACCAGACCCGGCTGTCCGCGGCTGCCGGCGGTGTGGGCCTGGCCCAGGCCTGCCTGGATGCAGCCATCAAATACTGCAACGACAGAAAACAGTTCGGCAAGAAAATCGGTGAGTTCCAGATGAACCAGGACATGATCGCACAGATGGCCGCGGAAATCGAGGCAGCCCGTCTGGTGGTGTACAAGGCGGCTGCGGCCAAAGACAAAGGCCAGCTCAACAACGGCCTGGATGTTGCCATGGCCAAATACCTGGCCGGCGAGGTGGCCACCAAAGCCTCCAATTATGCAATGCGGATCATGGGGGCATACGGATATTCCACGGAATACCCGGTGGCCCGGTACTACAGGGATGCCCCCACCTATTCCATGGTGGAAGGCTCTGCCAACATCTGCAAATGGATCATTGCCCTGGATCAGCTGGGATTCAGGAAAGCCAACCGGTAAAGGAGGGCCCCCATGGACCCTAAAGATATTGCCAAAAAGACCGGGGAAACAGCAAAGTTGTACTTTTCCACGGTAAAAGATGAAGACAAGCCCTACAACCTGTGGCGGTTTTTCGACAAAGAACTTGCCCGTGACATGTCCCTGTACATCACCGGCCAGATGTATGCCAGAGAAAAGATTTCCCACACCACCCGGCAGCTCATCACGGTGGCGGCGCTGACCGTGCTGTCCAAACCTGAAGAGCTTGCCCTGCACATCCATGCAGCCCTGAACGTGGGATGCACAAAAGAGGAAATTGCAGAGGTAATTTTCCAGACCAGTATCTACGGAGGCGTACCCGCAGCCAACACTGCGCTTGCCACTCTGAAAAAGGTGCTGGAGGAACGGGATGGGCAGGAATAGCCCGTTTTAGACCACAACATAAAAAACAAAGCAGCCCGTTTTACCTTGCATTGGCAAAGCGGGCTGGTTTTAGCTTTTAGCAGGGGAAAATTTGTTTGTTTATTATAAGCTGATACGTGAGTTGTGACAGGTTTCATATAAACCGTTATTCATTTTCAGTTGAACAGGATTTGTCAGTTGGACCGGATTCGTGCCGGATCATGGCAGCTGCCGCAACGGCGCAGACAATCAGACAGATTCCCACCGCATAGAACGCCCAGGCAATACTGAACAGATCCACGAGGGCACCCACACCCATGGCCCCGATAAACACGCCCAGGTTCATGGCCATATTGAACACCCCCATCATTGATCCCTGCCCGAATTTCTTCCCCTCTTTTGCTGCCAAAGCCCCCATGGCTGGCCAGGAAACGGCCTCACCCAGACCGATCACTGCAAACAAAAGCAGCAGAGGAACAAAACCTGTGGCAAAGGGGACACAAAAGATAGTGACACCGATCAAGAGGGTTCCGGCCAGCAAAAGCCTGTTTTGATTCCGTGTGTCGGCAAGTTTTCCGAAAGGAACCTGGAGTATTGCATTGACCAGCGTACGGCAGGCGATTACCGTGCCGATTTCAGAACCGCTGGCTCCCATCTGCCGGGTCATCAAAAGCGGCAGAAAGGCAAAGGTGGGCACCATAATGATCATGGTGGCCATGCGTGCCAGTAAAATGCCCATCACCCTGCGGCTGTGCAGCATAAGCCGGAACACTTCAAAAATCCGGACCGGCCTTTCAGTGACACTGGAAGGGTCCCGTCCGGGAAGAATCCCAATCACAAGGGCTGCAGAGATAAAGCTGAGCACAGCCATGGCATAAAACCCCGCGTTTTTTCCCAGCAGATCCAGAAAAAAACCGCCAAGCACCGGTCCGGCACCGATGCCGGCAAAAATGGCAATATTGAACCAGCCCATGTATTTGCCCACAGTGTCTTCAGCTGATGCTTCGATGATGTAGGCCATGGCCATGGGAAAAATCAATGCTGATCCGGCACCGTGAAAGAAGCGGATCAGAACCAGTTGCCCCACGGAGCTGACAATCGTATAGATATAGCCTGTCAACCCGAATATGATGAGTCCGACAGTCAGAAACCCTTTTTTGCCATGGCGGTCAGAAAGGCTGCCCACAAACGGCTGCAGCAGCCCGCCGCTGACCGCATATGCGGCCATGATGACACCTAAGGCAAAGCCGGTGGCCCCGAGTTCTTCCGCATATATGGGCAAAATGGGGGCAATTATGCCCATTCCCACAAAAACGATGAATATGGCCGATAATATGGTGAGTAGAATTGATTTCTGCATGGCCCATTGTAGCAACAGCCGCCCCTTTAGTCTACAGGGATGACAGGTATGCGGTATAAACCGCCCTGTGACAAGGGATGTCATACTGACATTTTCCAGTCAGATGTCCTTTGTTCCCGGCATGCCGTCAGGTTTTATCTGCGCCGCCGCCTTTGCTGCTGGTGGCCCCGATGTAAATGGCGCACAGGGCCAGAGCCACCCCGGCCCAGGCCATGGGGGATGTTTCCCGATTGAAGAACAGCACATCCCACACAAAGGACAGGGAGGGCTGGAGCAGCAGGAGCAGCCCGGCAATGGCAGCCGGTATTCTGGGCATGGAATGGCCGATGAGAAGCCATCCCAGGGTCTGACTCATGAGGGCCAGGCCACCCAGAGCCGCCAGGGACTGTGTGTCCGGAATGACAAATGATTCACCGGTACGTACCATTTCCAGGGCAAGAAACACTGCCGTGGCAAACGACACCACCATAAGGTTGTAGACCACAGGCGGAGAATCTGCATGGGACTGCATTTTTCTGAACACCATTAAAAAACCGGTGTAAAACACGGCGGTGGCAAGGCCGTAATAGATACCCACCCGAAAATCCGGGGACAGCGCACCCCAGGGGGTGCCCACAATCATGAAAAGCCCTGCCATTGCCGGGGGCACGGAAAGAACAAGCCGAAACCTGGGCTTTTCCCCATACAACACAAATGCCACCACCGGCACCATGAACACTTCAAAATTTCCCAGAATGGTGGCCAGGCCCGGTCCCACATATTGGATGCTGCGGTGCCAGGCATAAAGATCCAGGGCAAAAAAGATGCCGGTTACCAGGGCCAGGCCCAGAAATCCCCATCCATACCATCTGAGCTCCCTGCGGACCAGCAGGATAACAAGCAGGAAGCATCCGCCAAAAAACACCCGGTAAAACCCGGAAACCGTGGGATTCACATGGGCCAGTTTCACAAACACTGCGGAAAAACTGATCATCATGGCGCCGAGTGTGGTTCTCAACAATGCCTGGTGTACGTCTGCAGAATAACGGAATGACATGGTTTTTACATACGTCCTTTATTGTCTTTGGTTGTATTGTAATGCCTGGGTATTATCCGCCAAAGGCCTCGCCAGAAAGGTGTTCCAGATACCGTCAGGACACCTGTGGTCAAGGATGCGCACCTGCCTTTTTTCCAGATCTTTTTTTACCTTCCGGGCCTGGGAAGGCAAAAGTCCGGACAGGATAAGGAATTTTTTGTCCTTCAGGGCTGGATGGGCAATCAGGTGCTGCATAATATCATAGTGGATATTGGCCACCACCAGATCACAGGCCAGGTCCATCATGGCTTCCCCTCTTGCCTGGAATGCCAGGACCCTTTTCTCACACCGGTTGCACACAATGTTTTTACGGGCGGTCTGAACAGCCAGAAGGTTGAAATCACAGGCCAGCACCCGGCGGCAGCCCATGGCGGCAGCCCCCAGGGCCAAAAGGCCGGTACCGGTGCCGATATCCACCACGGTCTGTATCTTTTCTGCAGCACACACCTGATGAACCAGTTCCAGGCAGTCATGGGTGGTCTGGTGCCGGCCTGTGCCGAACACAACCCCGGGATCCAGGATGATATGGTGCCTGTCCGGATCACCTGAACCCTTTTCCCAGGGGGGATGCACATAAAATCCTGCCACGCCGTAGGGCACAATGCGCTCCCCATGCCACTGGTCCACCGTCATCTCATACACATCCACAAGCCTGGCATCTGGATGGCGGACCGCCATCTGTTTTGCAAAAACCGGCACAGGCTCACAAAAAAACACAAAAGAGGTATCTGACTCCTGCCAGTTTCCCAGAAACCGCGGGTCAGCGGTCACAGCAGTGTCCAGTTCAATTATGCCCTCAAAATAGTAGATGACCAGGTTCTGGTAGGGATTTTTCATGTGCCTGCCAGTCTTTGTGGTAAAATAAAATTTGACAATGCCAAAAATTTGCAAAATAATCTTTCCCACAGGAAAATTCAAGAAAGTTATTTTAACAAAGACCTGAACACAAATGAAATTTCAAAAGATTACTGCTGCTTTTACCGCTGATAATCCAGCTTTGGCTGAAGAACGTATCTGTGATGTGTTTTTTTCCTTGGGCCTCACAGGGGTGGAATGCAGCGTTCCTCTGGATGAACCGGATGAAGGTTTCGGCACACACACCCTTGCGCTGCCGTCTGAAAACGCCATTGTGGGGTATATGGCCGAAACACAGCTCTCAGATGCGGTGCTGGATGACCTCCTGCACAGGTTCCAGGACTTGAAAAACGCGGGCATACAGGTTGCGCTCCGGTTTGACACCGTGGATGACCAGCAGTGGGCAGAGGCCTGGAAAAAACATTTTCATGTGATGCGCATCACAGACCGCATCGTTGTGAAACCGGCATGGAAAGCTTTTGACCCGGCTCCTGACGACATCGTGATCCACCTGGATCCGGGCATGGCATTCGGTACGGGCACCCATCCGTCCACCTGCATGTGCATCCGGCAGATCGAAAAAAATCTTGTGCCTGGACAACGCTTTCTGGATGTAGGGTGCGGTTCCGGCATTCTCATGATAGCGGCAGCAAAACTCGGGGCAGCAAAGCTTACAGGCATTGATACAGACAGAATCGCCGTGGATATCACCAGAGAAAACCTTGGAAAAAACCTTGTCCCTCTGGATCGCTGTTTTCTGTTTACCGGCACCCTGGACCAGGTCCCGCCGGTCCTGTATGACCTGATTGCCGCCAATATTATTGCCCAGACCATTGCAGCCATTATGAAAGATATCAAAAAATGCATGGCCCCCCATGGCCGTGCCATACTTTCGGGCATTATCCAGGAGCGGCTCCCGGAAGTCACACAAGCCCTTTTTTGCCATGACCTGGAAATCATGCACCAGGATACCAGCGGGGAGTGGGTGACCCTTACGGTTGTCCACAAAAACTGATGTGCGGGTTCTGACAGACCGGGATCCCTGAACAGATGCCATGACAAATACCCCGGAAACACACAGAATGAAACAAGCAAAGGATCAATGACACAACCTGCAGCCCTGACCATAGACCAGACCGACAGCGCCCTGGTATTTGCCTTTTCCGGGCACCTGGATGCCGGAGGTATCGCCGGTGTATGGGAAACCGCCTGCAGAAGAATTAAAAAGACAGAGGGACCTGCCCTGGCCATTGATCTTTCCGGCATCACCTATTTTGACACGGCAGGGGCTGCCTTCATTGCCCATCTGGACCGGATGGCCCAAGGCCGCAACTGGGAGAAAACCGATATTACCGGGCTTGATCCAGATTCTTTTTCCCTGCTGGAACGGATCCGGGAAAAACATTCAGAACCGGTTCAAGACACTGCTCCCTCCGGTGGCGCTCTGCGCACTTTTGTGGAAAACAAAGGCCGGTTTCTGGATGATTTCTTATATGATGCCCGGACATTCATTGCTTTTCTCGGAGAGATTTTCTGGGCATTTGTGTCAAGCCTGCTGCACCCGGGCCGGATCCGGTGGGGGGAAACCCTGCGGGTGGCGGAACGGGCCGGGGCAAATGCCCTGCCCATAGTGGCCCTTATCAGCTTTATTGTGGGACTGGTCATGGCGTTTCAGTCCGCCATTCCCATGAAGATGTTCGGGGCGGAGATCTACGTGGCCAACCTTATCGGCCTGGCCATGGTGCGGGAGCTGGGGCCGCTGATGACCGCCATCGTCCTGGCAGGCCGGTCTGCTTCCGCTTTTGCCGCAGAAATCGGTACCATGAAAATCAATGAGGAAATTGATGCCCTCACTGTCATGGGCCTTGAGCCGGTGCGCTTTCTTATTCTGCCCCGGGTGATCGCCTCCACCCTCATGACCCCGCTGCTCACGATATTTGCCATCCTGGTGGGTATTCTGGGCGGAGCGGTGGTGGTCCTTTCCCTGGGCCACCCTTTTGTGGCATACTACAACCAGGTGGTGGGGTTTGTTTCCTGGGAGGATTTTGTCGGCGGGATCATCAAATGTTTTGTGTTCGGCATCCTTATTGCCGCCACCGGCTGTATCCGGGGATACCAGACAAGCCAGGGACCGTCAGCAGTGGGAGATGCCGCCACCCGGGCCGTGGTATCTTCCATCATTCTCATAGCTGTATTTGACGGTATATTTTCAATCCTTTACTATGCGTTGGGCGTGTGAAACAAACTATTATACAAGTGGAAAACCTGTATGCCGGATATCATGGCCAGGCCATCATGGAAGATCTTAGCTTTGACATCCGGAAAGGGGAAATCTTTGTGATCCTGGGGGGATCCGGCTGCGGCAAGAGCACGGTACTCAAGCACATGATCGGTCTTCTGCCCCCCATTTCCGGCCGTGTGCTGATCAATGAACAGGACATGGTCACAGCCACAGGAAAAAGCAGAATCCGGCTGCTCCGGCAGATCGGGGTGGCATTTCAGAACAGCGCCCTTTTCGGGTCCATGACCGTGCTGGAAAATATCACACTGCCCTTGAAAGAATACACCCTTCTGCCGGAGGATGCCGTCAACACCATTGCCCGGGCCAAGCTCGGGCTGGTGGATCTTGCCGGCAAGGGCCACCTGATCCCGGGTGAACTGAGCGGGGGTATGAAAAAACGGGCAGCCATTGCCCGGGCCATTGCCCTGGATCCTGCCATTGTTTTTCTGGATGAACCATCCGCAGGCCTGGATCCTCTGACTTCTGCTGAAATAGACCTGCTTATCATGGACCTGGCCCGGACCCTGGGTATCACCTTTGTGATCGTCACCCATGAACTGGAAAGTATTTTTACCATAGCCGATACCGTCATCATGCTGGAAAAGGATACCAAAGGAATCATTGCCAGAGGAAACCCCAAAGACCTGAAGGCAGATCCTGCCAATGCCTATGCATATCAATTTTTCAACCGGAAACCCAAAAGAGACAAAAAACCATGAACCGAAATGCAAATTATTTTAAACTCGGCCTGTTTGTTATCATCTCGTTTTGCCTTGGTGTCGGGTTTCTCATTGTTTTCGGGGCCGGCGCATTTTTAAAAAAAGAAATGCTGGCGGAAACCTGTTTCGTTGAATCGGTCCAGGGCCTGGATGTGGGTTCTGAAGTCAAATACAAAGGGGTAAGTATCGGCACGGTCAAAACCATTACCACCCCTGCCAAAGTCTATAACGCAACTTCAACATATGTATTGGTGGTTTTTTCTCTGGATGAAAATGTTTTTGTCGAGGGCCGAGAAAAAGACCCTGAGCAGGCCTTTGTCAATGCCATCGAAAAAGGACTTAAGGTATATCTGAGCTTTAAAGGACTGACCGGGGCAGCCTTTCTGGAAACCGATTATTTTCCGGACAAAACCTCAGGTCTGAACATCACATGGGAACCCCGGCACCTGTATGTGCCTTCCCGGAAAAGCAATATAAAACGCCTGGGGGACGCACTGAACCTGATTCTGGAAAACCTGACCGAGATGAATATCGTGGGAATCACCACCAATCTGGAGGAACTGCTGGAAACCCTGAACAAAAAAACCGCCACCTTTGACCTGGCAGGCATATCAACCCAGACATCTACCCTGCTCGCAGAAATACGGCAGACCAATCAGCAGTTGTCCGATACCTTAGGTTCTCCGGAGTTTCATAAGATGATCCAGGATGCCCAGGGATCTTTTGCAGGCATCAGAGACATTGTGGACAAAGCAGGGGAACCTGTAAACCAGACCCTGAAGGATCTGCAGCATACGGCGGCCAATGCAAGAACCCTTACCCGCGAACTTGAAACGCGCACGGACACCGGGCTCAAACAGGTATCCGGGCAGATCGATACCCTGCTGGAAAGCCTTAACACCACCGTTAAAATGCTGGAAACCCTGGTATGGCTCAATACCGACACCGTCAACCGGACCATTGACAACTTTGAACATACCTCGGAAAACCTCAAACAATTGAGCCTGGAAATCAAGCAGTATCCCGGCCGTCTGCTCATGGAACGGCCCCCCAGAAAACTGCCTGAAGACACATTCGAGAAGGAATAATGATGAACCAGAATACATACAGGGACGTATCACGACCAGGGGCATCAGGATGCGCATCTTCCGGAAAAATGAAGCAGATCACCATATCCGGCATTTTTATCGGCGGGCTCGTGATTATCATGGGTCTGTGCGTGGCAGGCTGTTCCGGCATCATCAGAGATTTTCCGGAACAAAACCAGTTTACCATTGCCCCGCCACGGCTACCCGGGGAAGTCGGGATCCGCAGCACCGGAAAAGGCCTTCTGGTTCGTCAGTTTGACATATCCCCTGAATTCGAGAGCAATTTTTTTATTTATAAGGTATCTGAAAACCGGTACACAAGTGATTATTACAACAAATTCATGGTATCGCCTGCCCGGATGATATCAGATGCCTTTAAAGAGGCGGTATACAATTCTGTCGTTTTCCGGTCTGCACCGGCCAGTGACCCCTCTGACATCCGTTTCCGTCTGGGGGGAAAAATAATTTCCCTGTATGCAGATATCCGGCACCCGGAAAAACCCCGGTCTGTCATGGCCCTGCGCCTGACCCTGGAACAGCATACCGGCGCCGGGTTTGTGCCGGTGATCAACCGGGTCTACGGGGCTTCCCAGCCCACGACCCAGGCCGGCCCTGCAACTCTGGTGCAGGGCTGGAACCACTGTCTTGCCCGGATTATATCAGATTTTTTAAAAGATGCACAAACCCTGGATTGACATCCTCCCCCACCTGAAGGAAGGGAATTTACGGCGCTTTGGATAAGCAGTATCCTACCGGAAAATCACATCCGTCTATACAGGAAAAGCAAAACCGCTCGGACCAACCTTCCAGATCCCGTTTTCCCTGATCACCGTAACCGTGGTCTGATATTCATGTTCTTCGAGCAGGCCGAACACATACCCCACTATCCGGTAAAGCGGATTGATGCTGCGGATCATGACCGCTTTAAACCCTATAACGGCAGTATCTTCATCTTTGGACAGCACATGGGTTTTCATGAGAATGGGCCGCATTTTCAGATAGGAAAGTTCATACCCCCGGCAGGCAGCCTCCTGTTTTTTGACCCGAAAATACATATCCACCCGGTTGACATCGTTTTCATTATAAAGGGCTTTTTCACTCATGTAGACAGCCATGGTTTCATCCAGCATAAAATACGCCCCGGCAAATGCTTTTACAACGCTTTCAGGGCTGTCGCCCTCCTCAGCCAGGGCAGATGAAGCATGGATGCACAGGCCCGTTATCAGGGCGGTCAGCAAAAATATCACTCTGGAGCGTTTCTTCATGGATTTTTCTCCCTTATTTTGCGTTTGTTGTGTTGTATAGCATAATGTGGTTTTCTAATAGCAAAGAAAATTTTATTGTTCAATATATTTCAGGTGTGAATTTACAAATACTGTAATTCTAAGCATCCCCTGGCAGAAAATTAAAACTTGATTTGAAAACCCAGCCGTGGTATGGATGCAGCGGGTATTACATATCACATACTATGTGATATACAAGTCCCGTGTCCGGGGTAACACAAGTGGAGGATGGGGTAAGATGCTGCGCGTGACCAATGTCACCAAAAAATTCGGAGAGCTGACCGCTGTCAACAATCTCAGCTTTGAAGTCTGCCAGGGTCAGATTTTCGGCATTGCCGGTCCCAACGGAGCAGGAAAGTCAACCGTGTACAACCTTATCACAGGGCTGTATAATTTTAAAGGAGCAATTTGCTTTAAAGACCAGGATATTTCCGGCCTGCCCCCCCACCGCATTGCCAGGCTGGGCATTGCCAGAACCTTTCAGATCCCCCAGACCTTTCCCAGCCTCACCGTGGCAAAATCCATTGAAGTGGGCAGCTATTTCGGCAGCCTGAAAGGGTTTGACAAAGACCACGTGGACCAGATACTCGCCTTTGTGAAACTGGCAGAAAAAAGGGAGGCCCCCACCGGCAGCCTGAATCTGCTGCACAAAAAAATGCTTATGATCGGTGCGGCCCTGGCCACCCGCCCTGAAATCCTCTTGCTGGACGAACCCATGGCCGGGTCCAATGCCAAGGAGATCATCCAGCTCATGGACCTGATCCGGCGCATCAACCAGGATTTAGGCGTAACCATCATCCTCATCGAACATTTCATGAAGGTGCTCACGGAACTGACCCAGACACTGCTGATCCTTGAAACCGGCACAAAAATCTGCTGCGGAGATCCCAAAAAGGTCACCTCGGATCCCCGGGTCATCGAATGCTATCTGGGGGACTGTAATGATTAAACTTGCGGATGTAAATGCCTATTACCAGGATTTTCATGTGCTGAAAAACGTGTCCCTTGTCGTAAAAAATGGACAGATCGTGGTCATGCTTGGCCCCAACGGACACGGCAAAAGCACGGTGCTCAAATCCATCTGCGGCCTGGTGGAAAAAGTCAGCGGAGTGATCCGGTTTGAAGGTGAAAACATCACCGGGCTTGGATCTGAAAAGCTGGTGGACATGGGGATCACCTACATTGCGGAAAACAGGGAATTATTTCCCCAGATGAGCGTGCTGGAAAACCTCAAACTGGGAGCATATTCCCGGTCTGCCCGGCCCTTTGAAAAAGAGAATCTGGAAAAGGTGTTTGACCTGTTTCCCCGGCTGCGGGACCGGCGGTCCCAGCTGGCCGCCACCATGAGCGGCGGGGAAGCCAGAATGCTGGCCATTGCCAGGGGGCTCATGTCCAATGCACGGTTTCTTGCCATAGACGAGCCATCCCTGGGACTCCAGCCCAACCTGAGAGACGAGGTGGCAAGGATCATCAAACAGATCAACGGCCAGGGCATCACGCTTTTGGTGGTGGAGCAGAACATCCCCCAGATCACGGAGCTGGCAGACACGCTCTATGTGCTGGAAGAGGGCAGCATCAGCTTTTCAGGCTCAAAGGAAGATGCCCTGGGCAATGACCATCTAAAAGAAATTTTCCTGGGCATGTAGGAGGAACCCATATGGTCATCGAAATTGCGGATGTCATTATCAGCGGTCTGATCAACGGGTCTGTCTATGCCCTCATGGCCGTGGGCCTGACCCTGATTTACGGGGTGTCCAAAGCATTCAACTTTGCCTATGGCTCTTTTTACAGCCTGGGTGGATACATCGCGTTTCTTTTGTTCGGCCTTTCCTTTATCAATAACTATTTTCTGGTATTTCTGCTGGCTGTTCCCATTTTGCTGGTCTTTGGATATTTTGTGGAAAAAGCCCTGGTGGCCCCTTTGCGCAAAAGAGATGACTGGGAAATCAAGGTGATGATGATCACCCTGGGCCTGGCCCTGTTTCTGGACAACTCTTTCCAGGTGATATTCGGCTCCCGCATGAAATCTTTGCCACCGTTTCTGGAAGGCGGGTTTGAGGCCGGTGATTTTTATCTGTCCCACCAGGATGTGGGGATCTTTTTTCTGTCCATCGGCGGCATCCTGATGTTCCGCTGGTTTCTCAACAACACCCGCACGGGCATGTCGGTGCGGGCCGTGGCACAGAACCCGGCCGGGGCGCAGATCGTGGGTATTCCCAAAGAGTTTGTCTTTGCCGCCACCTTTGCCATTTCCACGGTCATGGTGGGCATGGGCGGCATTCTGCTGGCCCAGAAATATTTCATCACCCCCATGGGCGGCTGGGATATCCTGGTCAAAGCCTGGGTGATCACGGCCTTCGGCGGTATGGGCTCCATCAGGGGCGGGCTGTATGCCGCATTTATCGTGGGCATGCTCGAGGCGTTTGTGGGATGGTATTTCGGCATGACCTGGACCCTGATTGTTTTGTTTGCCGTATTGTTGACCACCCTGGCGGTCCGACCCCAGGGGCTTCTTGGAAAATGGGGATAAATTAATGGATCACAGGCGCATTACATTTCTGCTGGCACTTATCTGGACAATTGTGGCTGTTCTGCCCCTGTTTTTCGGGGGCACCAATTTTATCATGCATATTCTGATCATGTGCCTGATCTGGTCGGTGGTGGCCTCGTGCTGGGACCTGATCATGGGATTTGCCGGCATTTTTTCCTTTGGTCAGGTGGCCTTTTTTGTCATGGGGGCCTATGCCTCGGCCATTATTTCCGCACAGTTCGGCATCCCGCCCATTTTTGCGGTGTTCATTGCCGGCGGCATCACTGCCGCCATCGGCATCCTGGTGGGCCTGCCCTGCCTCAAACTCAAAGGGGCCTATATCGCTCTTGTCACCTTTGCCGTGCACATGATCCTGGAACCGGTTCTCAAAGGGGACATCGGCCGGGCCATCGGCACCGGCGGCACCCGGGGGCTTCTGACCATAGAACCCATGACCATTTTCGGATACACCTTTACCACGGCCAGTCCTGTGCCCTATTTTTACCTGATGCTGCTGGTGGCCGTGATCTGCTCAGTCATCATACTTGTGGTGATCAAATCCCACTGGGGCACGGCGTTTCTGGCATTGAAAGATTCCCAGGAATTTTCCGCCTGCCTGGGGGTGTCTGCCTTCAAGTACAAGCTCATGGTGTTTGCTTTGACCTCGTTTCTCACCGGCATGATGGGCGGTTTTTACGCCCATTACGTGGGCATGCTGTCCACAAGGATGCTGGGTATCGACCTGTTTGTCACCCTCATGGTGATCCTGGTTATCGGCGGGGTGGGCAAATTTCCCGGTGCTGTCATCGGGGCCTTTATCACCATTGCCATCAACGAACTGCTCTCCCCCCTGGGTCCCTACAGGCCCATCACCATGGGGGCCATGGTGGTGATCCTGGTCCTGGTACTGCCCGACGGCATTGTGGGACTTTTTGAACGGTTGTTTTCCAAAAAGCCCCATGGCATAACCCATTAACATACGGGGGCAGGGCCCTGCCCTGAAGCCCCGGCAATCTCAATAACACTTCAGGAGGATGAACATGAAAAAAGCACTTGGTATTTTATTGATTCTGGCACTGGCCCTGATGCCTGCCACAGCCCTGTGGGCCAAAGACACCATCAAGGTGGGGGTGCCCCTGGCCATGACCGGTCCCTACACCGACACCGGGGACAACTACTGGAAAGGCATCAAGATGGCCATCGACGAGATCAACGCAGCCGGCGGACTGCTGGACAAACAGCTGGAACCTATCCGTTTCGACACCCAGGAATTTGCACCGGAACGGGTCATGCAGGGCGCTGATTACCTGTGCGGCCAGATCGGGGTAGATTCCGTGCATGCAGGCTGGGCCGGATGGGGCCAGGATGTCCGGGCCTACGGCAAATACACAGCCCCGTTTTTTGCCGATGACGGCTCCCAGTCCGCCGTGGACGTGTTCAAGCAGAACAAAGAGGAATACAAGAACATCTTCCAGCTCACTGACACCGGCATCAATCAGGCCCAGTCCATGTTCAACGTGCTCATGGCCCTGCCCTATGAATACCCCAACAAAAAAGCAGTGATCATTACGGCCGATGATGCCTGGGGAACAGAAGTCGGGGACACCCTGAAAAAGAATTTCAAGGAAAAAGGATGGGAGGTTGCCATGCATGAACTGGTGCCTTACGGCACCAACCAGTGGGGACCGCTGCTCACCCAGATCCGCAGGATCAAGCCGGCTATCATCCATGTGGAGATCGTGTCCGCCCAGGAGGTGATCACCTTTTTCCGGCAGTTCATGAAACGGCCCACCAGCTCCATCCTGAGCTACGGCTACTCCCTGGTGCCCAGGGAAGTGGTGGAAACCATGGGCAAAGAAGCAGACGGCCTTTTGGGGGAAGTGCCCACAGCCATGCCCACGCCGGAAGCGCCCACTCCCGAGGCCCAGGCGTGGCTGGACAAATTTGAAACCATCTGGGGTCATCTGCCCCAGGCCGGCTCCTGGGCTGCCTACTCCGGTGTCAAGGCATGGGCCGCCGCAGTCGCAGCAGTCGGGGATGAGAAAAACCACGATGCCGTGTCCGACTACATCGCCACCAACGGCTACAAAGGAGAAACAGGGTGGTGGAAATGGGATGAGGACCATGTCATGCGGGCCGGCGGAGATGTCCCCATTGCCCATTACCAGGTCCAGGACGGTGAAATGGTGGCCATCTTCACAGACCCCCCCACCAAACCCTATAAAGATTACCAGTTCCAGGTACCCCGCTGGATCAAACAGTAAGGCCTGTCTTCACTGCCGGGTAAAATGCTGAAACCAGACAGCTGTCCCGCCCCCTGGCCGGGACAGCTTTTTTATTTAATCCAACTGGCGATACCGCATCATGGTGCCCCGCCGGATACAAAAAAGACTGAAACCAACTTTTCAGAAAGGATGACATCGTGACCGGATTTGAAAAAAAATGCCAGATATGGGGATGGGGCATGTTCATCATCTCAGCGATTTTTTTCCTGACGGCCGCGGTCCAGTCCGGAGACTGGATGGGATTCTGGGGGGCCCTGTTCTTTCTGGTGGCCTGCTTTGTGTTTCTGGTGCCGGTGCTGCGCAGATGAGCTTATTCCGGTGCCAGGGCGATACCGTATTTTTTCATTTTTTTGTACAGCAGGGTCCGGTGAATGCCCAGGAGCCGGGCTGCCTTTGCCTTGTTATACCCGGTTTTTACCAGGGCCTGGTAGATCGTGGTTATCTGGGCTTCATCCCGGGCGGCCTTTAGTGAGGGCTTTGACTGCCTCCCGGAAACATCCCGGTTCGGTGCCGGGGTAAAGGGCAGGTCACCTTTGCAGATGGTTCCGCTGCCTGACGCATACATGGCCCGCTCCAGCACATTGGACAGTTCCCTGGCATTGCCTGGCCAGGGGTAGCGTACCAGTTCCCGGGCCGCCATTTTTTCTATTCTCATGGCCGGCCGGCCCGCTTCTTTTGCAATCTTTTTCAACATATGACGCGCCAGAGGCAGGATATCAGACAGCCTTTCCCGCAGGGGCGGAATGTAAATCGGGATGACATTGAGCCGGTAGAACAGATCCCGCCGGAACCGGTTTTTTTCCATCATCTCTGCCAGGTTCCGGTTGGTGGCGCAGATCACCCTGAAATCGGAACGGATGACCCGGGTCCCGCCGATACGCTCAAACGCTTTGTCTTCAAGTGCCCGGAGCAGTTTGGGCTGCATCTCCAGGGGCAGATCCCCGATCTCGTCCAGAAAGATGGTGCCTTGACCGGCCAGCTCAAACTTGCCCGGCTTTCCTTTTGCCCCGGCACCTGTGAACGCACCTTTATCATATCCGAACAGTTCCGATTCCAGCAGGTCCCTGGGGATGGCGGCACAATTGATTTTCACAAACGGGTGCAGTTTCCTGGGGCTGGCATTGTGGATGGCCTGAGCAAACAGCTCCTTGCCCGTACCGCTCTCCCCTGTCACCAGCACGCTGGAATGGGTTGTTGCCGCTTTTGCCGCCTCCTGTTTCAATCCAATGATGGCTGCGCTGGTACCGATAATGCAGTCAAAGGTGTACCGGGTGGCCCGAAGATCGAAGATCTCCTTTTCAAATAGCTGGACCTTGGATTCCAGCAAAGACAGTTCTTCTGCCAGGTTCCGCACCTCTGCCACATTCTTGAACATGACCTGGCCGTAAACCGCGATGACCTTTCCGTCCTTTTTAATGGGGATGCGCTGGACCACCATGTCCTGGCCATTGATACGGTGGGAGTGGTTGATCTCAGCCTTTCCGGTCTGCGCCACAATGTGCATGCGGGTGTTTTCCACGACTTCGGTACAGTGCCGGCCGATCTGGGATTTGGGATCCATGTTCAGAAACCGGCCGTAGGGTTCATTAAAATGGGTGATATATCCATGGGCATCGATCACCAGTACGCCTGCATTGATATTGTCAAATATCCGCTCGTACAGCGCCAGTTTTTCCCTGAAATCTTCAATTGTATTCATTTTGATACACCTGATGCCGTTATAGTACCCGAAGCCTGAAATGTCGAGAAAAAGTTGCTATTTCAGGTAAAAAACCGGCCGACTGTATCATATCAACTACATGTAGATCCATTGATACGGTGCTGCCGGTGCTGAATCACAGGTGTCAGGCTTCCGTTAACCGGCCCTGAATCACTGTTTCCGGACCTTTCTCTTATTCCTGCATCTCCCGACTACAGCTGGCCTGAAACTTGCTATGAAAACAGATCAATGTATAAACCTTGAAGCCGGTTTATTTTATGAACCAGAAAGGAACATCCCATGAAGCATAATGCCGACACCATCGTATCTTTGTTCATCTCCTGTTCCATGTCCGAGCTGCTGAACGACAGCAAGGGTTTGGCCGGCATGACCCCCAAACAGCAGGCGCTTCTCCA
This sequence comes from Desulfotignum sp., assembly GCA_011390615.1. GTDB lineage: Bacteria > Desulfobacterota > Desulfobacteria > Desulfobacterales > Desulfobacteraceae > Desulfotignum. Next base: position 25,970 of record JAABSB010000030.1, read on the forward strand.
GACCGTCTGCCGCAGCGCAGCCCACGATGCTCTGGCATTGTCCGGCACTGTTTCAAAAGTCCCTGTAAAGCAACCCGATGGGAATCAGGCAGATATCCCCATACCGATCATATGCATCGCCTGAAAACTGATGGAAAATGTGAAAGTAAATCGTGAAGTTGGAGCTGAATTGTCCCACCAACTGGTTTTTCCCTGAAAAATATGGTAAACAATCTTTACAACCATATTGAAACAATGCGTTACGCATTTTAAAAAGGAAAAAACCAGTATCCATGCAACCTGAAAATCAAACCAGTTCATACACCTGCCGGGAATACAGAGAGGAGATGATCCTTCTGTCGCTGCAGAAAAAACTGTCCGCACCGGATCTCACCCCGAAAGAAAAAGAACAGCTTCTCACGGAAATCGCTGCAGTGGAGGCCCGGATGGGCATGGATTGAGCTTTTTCAGGTAAGTCAGGAATATAAACAGGGACATTCTCAATGAAAACAAAAGAACTGATAAAAAAAGAAAACCAATTCGGAGCAAAAAACTACAAACCCCTGGATGTGGTTCTCAGCAAAGGATCCGGTATCTGGGTCTGGGACGTGGAGGGCAATAAATACCTGGACTGTCTGTCTGCCTATTCCGCCGTAAACCAGGGCCACTGCCACCCGAAAATCTACCAGGCCCTGAAGGATCAGGCACAGAAACTCACCCTCACCTCCCGGGCGTTCCGCAATGACCAGCTGGCCCTTTTATACGAGGAACTGTGCGAACTCACCGACTCCCACAAGGTGCTGCCCATGAATTCCGGGGCAGAAGCTGTGGAAACCGTGATAAAATGCGCCAGAAAATGGGGATATGAATCCAAAGGCGTGGCAAAGGACAAAGCCCAGATCATTGTGTGCGCTGACAATTTCCACGGCAGGACCCTGTCCATCATCGGGTTCAGTACCGACGAGAATGCCCGGCAGAACTTCGGGCCGTTCACCCCGGGATTCACCGTGATTCCATTCGGGGATGCCGATGCCCTGGAGGCTGCCATCACGCCGGACACCGTGGCGTTTCTGGTGGAACCCATTCAGGGAGAAGCAGGGGTCATCATTCCACCCAAAGGCTATCTGAAAAAGGTCAGGGAGATCTGTACCCGGAAGAATGTACTCATGATCCTGGATGAGATCCAGACCGGCCTGGGCCGCACCGGCAAACTGCTGGCTGAAGAGCATGAAGGGGTCCAGGCAGACCTCACCCTCATCGGCAAGGCCCTGTCCGGCGGATTTTACCCGGTATCGGCCGTGCTGTCCAATGAAGCGGTACTGGGCCTGCTCCAGCCCGGCCAGCACGGCTCCACCTTCGGCGGCAACCCCCTGGCCTGCGCCGTGGCCCGGGCCGCCCTCAAGGTGCTGAAAGAAGAAAATATGATTGAAAATGCAGCCGACATGGGGACCTATTTTCTAGAGCAGCTGAGAAAAATCCAGCACCCGGCCATCAAGGAGGTCAGGGGCATAGGCCTGATGATCGCCATCGAGCTGCACAAAAATGTTTCAGAGGGTGCCAGACCCATATGCGAAGCCCTCC
>JAABSB010000031.1 GCA_011390615.1 Desulfotignum sp.
ACATCCTGTCAGGAGGTCATGAATACAATAATTCTTTCCCTGAACGTCAGTATGTGTTCTGAAATAAGCTGTTTTGCCCGCCCGGCATCTTTTTTTGCAAGGCTTGTGATGATCTGGTCATGTTCATGAAACACCGACTGGTAATGGGTTTCCAATGGTCTTTTGGGGTCGATGATATTGTCATAAGACAGATAAGACAGGCGCCTGGCCTCGCTTCTGATGTCCTTTACCGCCCGGATAAGAAACTCATTCTGGGAACACCTGGCAAAATGCATGTGAAATGCATGGTTTGCCTCAACCAGGTCAAACACATCATTGGCCATGATGGCTTTTTGTGCCCAGAGGTTGGCTGTTTTCATTTTATCCAGAAAAACAGAGCAGTCCTTATCCACGGCAATGTCCACAATCCCCAGCTCGATCAGTTTCATGCTTTCAAACATGGCCTTGGTATTCTGCAGGGTAATGGGCCGGACAATCACCCCTTTTTTGGGATGGGATTCCACCATTTTTTCGCCGTGCAGCCGCACCAGTGCTTCCCGGATTGGGGTCCGCCCGATGCCAAGATCTTCCACCAGCTGGTTTTCCTCAAGATGCTGGCTGGGCTGGTATTCCAGGCAGATGATCTTTTTCACCAGGGTTTCATAGGCTTTTACAGCCAGGGGCTGTTTGGGAATTTTCTGCACGTTTAACGGTTTCATCACAATACTAATGGGGTCAGAAGTTAACTTTTTTACCTTTTTAAGATCAGTAAAAATATACTTGACATAGATTCAAAATATATGTCAAGTATTTTTATGAAATAAAATGCTGTATTCCATATTGACGTCACACAAAAAAGGAGAGAATTATGAACAAAACCATTCACACCGTCACCTCGCCGGTTATGGGCACCTTTTACAGGTCATCTGCACCGGATGCGCCCCCGCTGGTGGAACCGGGGCAAACGGTCAAACCTGAAGACATCGTCTGCATGATTGAATCCATGAAGATTTTCACGGAAATCCGGTGCGGACGGGCCGGGGTGGTAAAAAAAATCCTGGTGGAAAACGAGGAGCCGGTCATGAAGAACCAGGCCCTGCTGGAAATTACACTGGGTGAAAAATAATGACATTCAATAAAATTCTTGTAGCCAATAGAGGGGAGATCGCCCTGCGTGTCATCCGGACCTGCCGGGAAATGGGGATTAAAACCGTTGCCCTGTATTCCGATGCAGACATGGACAGCCTCCCTGTCAAACAGGCGGATGAAGCAATGCATATCGGCCCGGCCTTGAGCCGAAAAAGCTACCTGAACCAGGATGCCGTCATTGCGGCGGCCCGGGAAACCGGTGCAGATGCCGTCCACCCGGGATATGGGTTTCTGTCTGAAAGCGCATCCTTTGCACAGGCCTGTCATGACAATGGGATCATCTTTATCGGCCCGTCCAGCCGGACAATAGCCAGGGCCGGTGACAAATCAGCAGCCCGGCAGATCCTTATCAATATGGGTATTCCGGTCATTCCGGGCAGTGACGATGTGATCGCAACCCCTGAGGCAGCCTCTGATGCAGCGGAGCAGGTGGGGTATCCCGTGATCCTCAAGGCGGCCGGCGGCGGGGGCGGAAGGGGCATGCGCATCGCCAGAAACCAAAAGGACCTGCTTGGCGCATTTTCCGTGGCATCTGCCGAAGCCGGTGCCGCATTCGGCAACCCGGCCCTGTACCTGGAAAAATATATTGAAAAACCCCGGCATATCGAAATCCAGATACTGGGGGATCATTTCGGAAACTATGTCCATCTGGGGGAAAGAGAATGCAGCATCCAGATGCGGTACCAGAAACTCATCGAAGAAGCCCCCTCCTCATTTGTGGATGAAACCCTGAGAGAACAGCTGGGCAGCACCGCCATCCGCATTGCCAAAGCCTTTGATTATACCAATGCCGGCACCATGGAGTTTCTGGTGGACAAGGACAAAAATTTTTATTTCATGGAGGTGAATGCCCGGGTCCAGGTAGAACATCCGGTGACCGAACTGGTTACCGGCCTGGATATTGTCAGAAAACAGATTGACATTGCCGCCGGCAACGAACTGGGTCTGGCCCAGGCCGATATCCTTCTGAACGGCTGGGCCATGGAGTGCCGCATCAATGCATCGGATCCCACTGACAATTTCATGCCATCCCCCGGTGAGATCACATCAGTGATTCTTCCCGGCGGTCCCGGCGTCCGCCTGGACACCCATATCCACGACAGGTACATGGTCACGCCGTTTTATGATTCCCTCATCGGCAAACTGTGTGTATGGGCCCCTGACCGTTTCCAGTCTGTCCGCCGCATGAAACGGGCCCTGGATGAATTTGAAATCACCGGGATTGCCACCACCATTGACTTTTATAAAAAGGTGTTTGAAAATAAACAGTTCCAAGATGGGAATATTGACACCCATTTTCTGGAACAGATGGACAATTTGTGATCGGCAAAAACAGTTCAGATAACTTACAAGCGAGGCAGGCATGACAGACAGCGTATGGCTCCAGGATCTGACCTGGGAAGAGATCAAAGACCGTATTGAACCCAGCCGGCGCACCATTTTACTGCCCTTTGGCAGCACGGAACAGCACGGGCCCCACCTGCCTGTGGGTACCGACACCATGGTGGCCATGACCCTGGCTGAGGATGCAGCATCAAAAACACGGGTTTTGGCGGCCCCGCCCCTGTGGTTCGGATGGAGCCCCCACCACATGGTGCTGCCGGGCACCATCACCATCCGGCCGGAACTGCTGGCGGAATTCGCATTCGACATGGTGTCTTCCCTGCATCACCATGGATTTAAGAATTTTGTTTTTATCAACGGCCACCGCATCGTCAACATCACCTGGATGCAGATCGCCGGGGAAAAAGCCAAACGGGAGCTGGGGGTGAAACTGGTGATCTTTGACCCGGCCTATATGTCCAAAACCTTCACAAAGAAAATGGGCTGGGGAAGTGTGGGACATGCTGAAGAGATCGAGGGCTCCCACATGATGTACCGGTTCCCTGATCTGGTGAAGATGGACAGGGCCGTTGACAATCCCCACAGCAAAAACAGCCTGTACAGCGTGGACCCGTCCTTTGCCGGCGACACCCTGTGCTATGTGCCTTCCAGTCCGGCTGAAATGCAGCAGCTCACACAAAAATCCGGCGGCACGACGGGCGAACCTTCCAAAGCCACGGCCGAGGGGGGAAAAGTATACCATGACCACCTGGTATCCCGTCTGGTTGAGGTTATCCAGATGCTCCAGGCAACCGGATGAATTATACACATCCTGCCGGATCACCAATAAGACCATATGGAACACCCGGACTATCTTTTGCTTCGAATACACCAACGGAATAAGGAATTTTTATATGAAACTGGAACCGTTCAGGCTTGAGCGCTATTTTGCAGAACATGAATTTTCCGCTCCTTATCTGCTGTGTACCTCGGATTGCGAGAGCATGGAACTGCAGGATCTGCTGTCACTTGAACCCGATGCACAGGAACGGTTTCTGTCGCTCTGGCTCGGCTACACAGAGTCATCAGGTGATCCTGCGCTGCGCCAGGCGGTTGCAGCATTGTACGATAATATTACTGCAGATCATGTGCTTGTGCATGCCGGGGCAGAGGAAGCGATATTCAATTTCATGAATGTGGCTCTTGGTTCCGGGGATCATGTCATCGTGCATGTGCCCTGTTACCAGTCTCTTGCTGAAGTGGCCCGGAGCATCGGTGCCGAAGTTTCCGAATGGCGGGGTGATCCTGGGCACAAATGGGAACTCGATCTTGCGGTGCTCCGGACGCTTCTGACCCCCCGCACAAAAATGGTGGTGATCAATTTCCCCCACAACCCCACCGGTTTTCTGCCTGGATCCGAATTCATCCACGCGCTTTCAGCGCTTTCCGAACAGCACGGCTTTATAATTTTCTCCGATGAAGTGTATCGGGGCCTTGAACTGGATCCATCTGACCGCCTGCCGGCTGCTGCCGATATCAATGACCGGGCCGTGTCTCTGGGTGTCATGTCCAAAACCTTCGGCCTTGCGGGTCTGAGAATCGGCTGGGTTGCTACCCGTAACACCCGTATGTATAATGAAATGTCTGCATTCAAGGATTACACCACCATCTGCAGCAGTGCGCCAAGCGAGTTTCTGGCCACCATTGCATTACAGAACGCCGCAAACATTGCCCAACGCAACATCCGGATCATTCAAAAAAATCTCGATCATCTGGACCGCTTTTTTACAGACCATGCCGACCTGTTCAAATGGTATCGGCCCAAAGCCGGTTCGGTCGCGTTTCCCGTTCTGCTGAAAGGAACGGTGCAAGAATTCTGCACGGATCTTGTGGCAAAAGCCGGCATCCTGCTGTTGCCGGGAACCCTTTACAAAGAAGGGTCAAACGCTTTCCGCGTTGGTTTCGGCCGAAAAAATGTGCCGGAAATTCTCGACAAATTCGATGCTTATCTCAAAGAAAATCCCCCTTAAAGATCATTGCGCACAATTCCACACGGAGGCTGGCATAGCTCAGATGCTTTTATGAATAAAGACCGCATCATGCGCCTTCACAGGTCGCATTCCTGCGATTCCAGATTCCGCAAGAAAACTATCCGTTAAATAACGCTATTGTTAACTGTCTTTAATCATAGATATTCTAATATGTTTCTATTTTCATTCCAAACTGGCATATGATTTGCAAATCAATACCAGAGACGGTATCAACAAGTGGCTGTTTCACCTCTAAAAAATAAAAGAAAACAACATGGAAAAAAGACTGATTGTTAAAGGATAGATCTCATGCCCTTATTTGATTTTATATGCAATGACTGCGGCCGCACCAGCGAACTGCTCATCGCCGGTACCGGAGATGAGCCCAGGTGCACCGCCTGCGGAAGCACGAACCTGAACAAACAGATATCAGCCCATTCCGCCATGTCAGGCCCTGCAAAAATGAAAAAACCAGGACCGGGAGATACAGCCTGCTGCGGCTCGGCACCGGGACAGGCCTCTGGATGCGCAGGGCCCGGAAGCTGCTGTGGCAAGGCGTTCTGATCATGGACAAACTGGATGCATTTCTGGATAATCTCCAGAACGAAATTTTCGAAGAAGCCAGGCAGGCCCTTGGTGAAAAAGGATTTCACCGGTGGCGCAACCCCAGATTCTGCGGCCGGATGGAAAACCCCGACGGCCATGGCCGCGTTACCGGGGAATGCGGCGATACCATGGAAATATTTTTGAAGTTTAAGAACAACCGGGTATCTCACGCCTCCTATGTCACAAATGGATGCGCCACAAGTTCCATCAGCGGTTCCTTTGCTGCCGAACTGACCCTGGGAAAAAATCCGGATGAACTCACCGACATTACGGATAAAAAGGTCCTGGAAACCATCGGTAGATTACCGGAAAAGGACATGCACTGTGCCGGCCTTGCCGCAAGAACAGTCCAGGAAGCACTGAACGATTACATGATCCGGCAGCTCAATAATCGGTCAGATATGCAGGATCCATGTCCAGGGTCAGATGATCTCCATCCATGAGCCGTAGAGACAGACCATGAATTTTGGGCAGTTCATACCTGAAAAAATAGTGCATGGCAAACAGCTTGCCTCTGTAAAACTGCTCCTCTTTTCTGGAAGGTTTTCCAGCCAGTGCCTTTTCTGCGGCGATCCCCTGGATCAGCCACTGCCAGGAAACCACGATCAGCCCGAAAAATTCCAGAAACAGGGTAGCATCCGCTAAAAAGGCATCAATTTTCCCTTCTCCGGCCAATTTAAAGCGGACTCCGGCCACAGTCTCAAGTTGTTTTTTTGCATCTGCCAGGGCCTGAACCACATGTGCCAGTCCGGGAAATGGTTGTGCCGTCTGAATGCTGTGATCCAGTTCTTTAATAAAAAGAAGCCCGGCCCTGCCATTTTTCATTACCAGTTTCCGGCCCAGAAGGTCCATTGCCTGTATGCCGGTAGTCCCTTCATGGATGGGATGGATCCGGATATCCCGCAGATACTGTTCCACCGGAAAATCCTCACAATACCCGTACCCCCCGAAACACTGGATAGCGCTGCTGGTGGCGAGAAATCCGTATTCAGAAGGAAATGTTTTGGCAACCGGTGTCAAAAGATCCAGCAGCAGCTGGTACCGTTCCTTTTCATCCCCGGCGGACACCCGTATCAGGTCCGCATACATGGCGCATTGCAGGATCAGGGAAAACCCGCCCTCTACGACCGATCGCTGAAACAGCAGCATCCGTTTGACGTCGGCATGTTCTATAATGGGAACCGGAGGGGCCATGGGATTTTTTCTGGTGACCGGTCTGCCCTGGGGCCTGTGTTTTGCGTAATCCAGGGCCGCATAACAGGCAGCCGAAGCAATGGCGCATGCGCCCAGACCCACCAGGATTCTGGCTTCATTCATCATCTGGAACATATGGGAAAGGCCTTTGTTTTCCACCCCCACCAACCATCCATGGCAGTCATCTTTTTCCCCCATGGACAACTCCAAAGCAGGGATACCCCTTCCCCCCAGCTTATGGTAAACAGCTGCGGTGGTGACATCATTGGAAACCAGATGTCCCTTGTCATCCAGCCTTTTTTTGGGCACAACAAACAAAGAGATGCCCTTGGCGCCGGGAGTTGCATTTTCCATCCGTGCCAGCATCAGATGCACCACATTCTCGGCCCCGTCATGGTCTCCGGCTGATATAAAGGTTTTGATTCCTTTGATTTTAAACCGCCCATTGCCGTCCCTGGAAGCGGTGGTGGTGATATCAGACAGAGAACTTCCCGCCTGGGGCTCGGTCAGGGCCATGGTGCCCTGCCACCGGCCGGCCAGCATGTGGGGCACATAGGTATCTATCAGGTGCCTGCTGCCGAAAGAGGTGATCAGTTCCGCTGCGCCGGCAGTCAGCTCAGGATAGGCAGACGCTGAATAATTGGCAGCCGCAAACACAAAACTTGCGGCAGACCGGATAATCAGCGGGATCTGCTCCCCGCCATGGGATTCCGGGAACCCTGCAGCAATCCACCCGCCCTGACCGAATTCAGCCATGATTTTTTTCACGGCCTTGTGCACCTTTACCTGTTCATTTTCAAGCACCGGCGGATTCCGATCCATCTCAGTCAGAACCGGATACATCAGCTGGGTGGCAAGCTTTACCGCTGCATCCGTCACCATATCAAACATTTTAGGGGTATGCCGGTCATAGTAGGGATGGTTCGTCAGTGAATCTGCATTAAACACTTCTCTGATCATGAACCGAATATTCCGGGTGCTTACAAATCTGGTCATTTCGGACCCCTTTTAAATTGTATAATAGGAATCATCAAAGTCAGGGCGGTCTTTATACCGTTCCATCATAAACGCTCCGGCCATTTCAAAATTTGTTAAAACTGACGGATCCACATCGATGCCGATGGACTGCAATGCGCCTGCAGCCTGGACCGGATCCGGGGGGCACCCCTTGATTCTGACAATTTCCTGGGGACCGTCATGGTTTTTGTTGCGGGTGCACATGCACTGCCCCACCAGAATACTTTTTTTCATGCCGGGAGAAGGCCGTAGGCGCTTGCCGGTCAGAAACTCCACCGAATCAAAGGGTTTTCCCTTATAAGACATGGATATGATGGTCAGCAGCATACCGATCAGCGGCGTGCAATACGTGCACAGGGTTGCATCAAATTTATGAAATACCAGCCCCTTGATGCCCATTTTTTCCATGCCCAGGGGCAGGGTATTGTCGTCGTTATAAGGAAAGGTAAATTTGTGAAAGGCTGCCACATCATCAATGGATTCACCCTTCACCGATATTCCTGACAGATCGGTGGACAGCCCGGCATCCGCGGCGGCCTGCTTTAGATAGGGAATGTCATCCGGATCATGTCCCAGTACCCTGGCACCCACCAGATCCGCTGCCACCGGATGAGACGATGCAATAACCAGGTCACTTTTCCGTGGTTTCCCATCAAAGGACGGCCCCCGTTCAAGACTGTAAATTCCATCAATAATGGTGGCGGAGGGCGGTATCAGACCGGGAAGGCGTGAGATCATGTAATCCAGATCTTTTTCAAAATCCGCACTGTGACATTTTTTCCGGGAACTGACATTGAGAAACCCTTTGAGGTTTTTGATTCCCAGGCTGACCCTGACCTGTGCATGGGTTTTCAATACCGGCAGATTAACCAGAAAATCCGATGCCATCAGATCGGTATTGACCTTGAGTGACATCCCATCACCGATATCCACCGTGTCAAAGGGCCGTTCCCACACATCCCGCAGCTTCACCCCGTATTTATGTTTAAGCTTCAGATAGCCCAGACCTGCAAAGGCTTTTTGTCCGATATTGGTGTCTTCGGGAGTCATCTGGAGGCTGCCTTCCACAATGGCAATATCATTGATCCCGCAATCCTTGAGCAGACGAACCGTCTCCTCCATGATGGAACTGGTGGTGATCACCCCCCATTTGGGGAACGGCCCGTTGAGCCAGGCCACAATGTTGGGCTTGATAACGACTTTGGCACCCCTGGGAAGATGTGCAAAGGCATCAGCCAGTTCAACGGCTTTTTGAACAGTGACTGTATTTTTTTCAAACCGGCAGACTGCTGCTTTGACAGGGTTCATGGATTTTCTCCTTTTGTCATTCTCTACCAGTACCGGCGGCTGAGGTCAATATCAAAAAATCCCTCAAAAAAGACCTGGCGGGATTCTGATCCGGTATGGACCCGAACCCCGCCAAGGGCTTTTGCTGGCTGGTTATCTGCTAAATTCTGAACAAAGATAGCGGAGATGGACAGAGATGGTCCATGGCTGCCAGGTCGTTCTTTGAACAATAGCCTTTAGAGACCCAGCCCTGATCATACCCTTTCTGTGTGATGACCTGGAGATGGGTGTGATAGAACCAGTCACCGTTTTCATGGAAATCGCCGATGGTCGCAAATACCTCTCCTGCGGCAAAACGGTCCCCGGGGGCGGGCAGACTGTCTTTGTTCAGATGGCCGTAGAGGCTGTAAAAAGTGTCAAAGCCTGGGCTGTCGTGCCGCAGCAGCACATTGCCCCCGTAATTGCCCTGGCCTTCTTCATATCCGCTTTCCTGGACAACACTGTCCAGGGGGGCATGCAGGGGGGTGCCCAGGTCCACGATGATGTCCAGTCCCAGATGAAAATACCGGGATTCCTCTTTCATCTGGGGATAGTGGGACAATATGGTTTCCCTGTCTTCCAGATAGGAAGCCAGCCCCCAGGTATGCCGGCCTTTCATGGTCCGGTCCAGCCAGGCCTGGAAGGCTTTCTGATCCATCACATCCACTGCATCGAACACAGAAGACCCCACAGACAGGTCCACGATCAGGGGATTGCCTTTCAATCCCCTGAACACCGGTGCAATCTCAACATCTTCACAATAGGCGATATACGGGTATCTCATGCCATGTTTCCTTATGTGTGTGGGGTCACCCCGTTCTCTGATAATCAGGTTATCTGTATCATTTTTTAGTTATGACACCACAAAATCATTGGTTTTTATCATCCCGGGCACAGGCACCACCGGGTGACCTTCATCTGATATTGTGACCCCTTCAGGATACTGAAACTGCGGATCCATACTTTTGTAATACTCCTCATCATAGCAGCCCAGTTTTGCTTTCACGGCATCGCCTTCCCTGATAAAAGAGGAGGTCAGGCCATAATCCACCTCTCCTAAGGGGGTGGCAATGATATACCGGGGGATCTCTCTGCCGGAACCTTCCCGCCGGACGTTGGTGGCAATATCGATGACATCAAAGGAGTCGATGGGATGATCTGCATTCCAGTCTGCCTGGACCGGCAGGCCGGCCACATACAGGTGGTGAAATTCAATGCCTGCACTGCGCATGGTATAGGCCAGGTCATGGATCTTTGCATCATTGTCATTGACCCCGCCCAGCAGGGGTACATTTGCATACACAGTAATGCCCTTGTGATTCAGGCGGCGGGTGACAATGGCATGATCCGGGGTCAGATCGGTATCCACCACAAACCAGGTATCAATCTCCAGGCGCAGGGGCTGCACCACTGACAGCCTGTTGATATCCCCCAGGACATTGACCTTTGACCGGGTATAAGCCATGGGATCGGTGGCCAGTTTCATGGACCGCACCCGCAGGGCATTGACATGGGAAATCTTTGAGAGCCGTTCAGCAATATATTGGACCTCAAACAGATTGTCCACTGCCTCGCCTGCCACCAGGACATCAGTGATTCTGTGATCCTTTGCAATATAGGCCATTTCAGCCTCTCCGGCCCAGGGCTGGATGCACACCCGGGTTTCATGCACCCGGGACAGACCGGTAAGGCCGGTATGCACAATGGATGTGCCGGTCTGGAGATTTTCAACCAGAGATGCCTGGAGGCGGTCCAGATCTTCCGGTGATGCCAAAGGATTCAATGGTGCCGTCTTTTTGGGACGGTTGCCCACCAGGTAATCGTCATTGCCGATTTTTGCCATGTACTGAATATCAATGGTGCCTTCGTCATTGACCCGGATATTGGTCAAAGAATTGGCCAGTGGCGCAAAGGCCTTGAAATATGCCGGGGTATAAGGGGTCCTGATCCAGATGAAATTCTCATTGTCCGCTACTTTTTCCACGGCCCAGCCGCTGGAATACCAGTCCATTTTGCCGATGGGCGTGGCGGTGCAGATCCTGGGGATCACCCGGTCGGACAGGTGGGCCCGCAGGTGCATGGCCATGTCAATGCCGTCGGAAAGCGGCTTCCAGTAAATGGAATTGCCGTGAATCGGACTGCACGGAATATAGATATAGTGCAGTTCCGCCCCGGCCCCTCGGAGCAGGCCGAACAGACGTACCAGTTCCGGACCGGTGTCGTTGCAGTCGCTCAGAAAAGGGGTCTGGATGTACACGGCGATCCCGTTTTTCACCAGGTCCGTGATAATGTCCAGGCTTTCCGGGGACACCTCATCCGGATGAATAAAATGGGTGGCCACTTCCATGCGCTTGCCGTTCCGGTTCAGTTCCAGGCTTTTCTGCTTGACATATTTGAGATAATCCCCTTCTTTTTCCAGGAACAGTTCCGGATAATAGGCAATGGAACGGGTGGCCAGGCGCAGGGTCTGGACATGATCCACTGCCATGAGGCCGTCAATGGCGGCAGCCATGTTTTTTCTGTTCAGGAAGGGATCACCGCCGGTAATGACGATCTCCTTGATGGCGGGGGATGCCTCTACATGGGCCACCGCTTTCATCACATCTTTGGGGGTGGGATTTTGCTCGTTCCTGGAATCTTTGTGCTTTCTGAAACAAAAACGGCAGTAAACAGGGCAGCTCATGTTCAGCAGAAAAATCACCCGGTTCTGGTACATCTGCTCCAGCAGGCCTTCATGGAACTGGCCGATCCAGGTGTTGGTGTGGCCGATATTTTCCAACTCCTCCACAAAAGGCAGGTACTGGTAGGCCACGTCCTTTGACACCATCATCTGCCGGACGGTATGCCGGGACAGGCGTACCGGATATTTTTCAATCACCGCCTGGAGATCTGCCCTGTCAGCATCTGGAATTGCATGGTTTGTCACCCTCACCAGCTGGTCTGTGTTTTTTACGGACACATATCCATGGCCGGTAATCACCTGCTCCAGTATGGCCACCAGCAGCATGTGGGGCAGTGTTACCCCGTTAATGGTTAAGGTCTGCCCCTCACCCCTGGCAATGGCGGATAATACAGCCTTGAAAAAGTCTTCGGAATATCCCTCAAACCCCGTGGCTGCCAGAAGGTTTTCCCATTTGCTCCGGCCGTTTCCCTGTTTGATGATCCCAGCAAATTCGCTGCCGCAGAACTGGACATTGCCGTAAATTTCCAGAAATTCCCGGGCACCTTCTTCCAATTGAGAAAGCGGCACAGATTTTTGTTCTTTTGAATAATCAAACCGGATCTCTATGGTTGTGTCTGTTATGGTTCTGTTCGTTTTCATGTCACGCCTCTTTTGCCTTGTATAAATAATAGACCGTATCTCTGGGAAACCCGTATCCCATGACCTGGCCCAGCACTTCATCTTCGTTGCCTGTTCCGATGCACACCACCAGATATTCTCTTTGCAGGTCTGCATCCATGACCTTTTTCCAGGTATAGGCATGTGCCGCAAAATAGGCATATGCTGCATGGGATGGATCAAAAAGAGATCCATCTGCCTGTTTCAGATCATTTTCAAAAATAATATAACTGGCCCCTGGATCCAGGGTTTGTTTTATCCACATAAAACTGCCGTGGATGGGGCTGTTATGAAACTTATCCATCACCGGAGGTCCATTCCCTCCTTTGCCGCGCGCAATTATCCTGTGAGAACGGCGCAAGGCTCTACCCATTCTTTCGTAATTCCTGCACAAAAAAACTGTGTGCTATGTTATAATTTCAACAATCTGCAGTGGAACGGATCCACCCTGATAAAGACCTCGTCACCCCGACGATACGGGCTCCGTTTAACAAAATTGATCACATGCAGCAACTGGCCGTCGGGAAGTTCCACAAAATAGCTGACCTCTCCCCCCATATAGCTGCGGTCCTTTATCGTGCCGAAAAAATCATTCATGCCCGCTTCTTTTTCATAATCCTTTTTGTATCCCAGGGTCATTTTCTGGGCCCTTATAACGATCTCAGCTTTTTCCCCAACATCAAATTCCCCCACCGGACTGGCAATGCAGATGCTGCCGTCTGCCAGTTCAGCTTCATAATTTCCATTTTTCCGTGTTTTCACCCGGGCGCTCAGGAAATTGGAATGGCCCAGAAAATCGGCCACAAAATGGTTGACGGAGTTGTTGTAAACCTCTTCAGGTTCTCCTTCCTGCTGGATAAATCCGTCTTTCATCACCACTACCTTGTCGGACATGGACAATGCTTCTCTCTGGTCATGGGTGACAAAAATCGTGGTCACCCCCAGTTCCATCTGGAGGTTATCGATCTCCCGGCGCATGTCTTCTCTCAGGTTTTCGTCCAGGGCAGACAAAGGTTCATCCATGAGCAGGACATCCGGCTCGATGACAATGGCCCGGGCCAGGGCGATGCGCTGCTGCTGCCCCCCTGACAGCTGGGAGGGCATCCGGTTTCCCACCCCCGGCAGCCGCACGGTTTCCAGGGCTTTTTCCACCTTTTCCTTCATCACGGCTTTAGACACATCCCTGTATTTGAGGCCGAATGCCACGTTATCAAAAATCGTCTTGTGGGGAAAGAGGGCATAGTTCTGGAATATCATACCAAGATTGCGTTTGTGGATGGGGGTATCGTTGATGCGCTTTCCCTTGATGAATATGTCTCCCCGGGTAGGGGGTTCAAGCCCTGCCAGCATCCGGAGAAGCGTAGTTTTTCCGCACCCTGACGGACCCAGCAGGGTAACAAAGGACCCCTCAGGAATATCCAGATCCATGGGCTGCACTGCCACCAGATCACCAAACCGTTTTTCAATACCCTGGAACCTGACAAAGGCCGGGTCTTTTGCGTGTGTCAAACCGATTATCTCCCAATTTTTATGGAAAAGGCCCCCGGCAGCCATGCCGCCGGGGTACCAGGTTCATTAAGATTCAGGGTGTCTTAGGCACCGGCCATAATTCTGTCCCATTTTTCGGCCCATTCCAACTGGTGCTTGTTCCAGTAGGCCGGATCTGCAAACAGATACCCATTGAGCTTGCCGGTGGGATCAAAAGCCGGCAGCTTTTTCACGTCTTCGGGCATCTCCACTTTGGTGGGATCCAGTGCCGGCGGATATTTCTGTCCCTGGGCCACTGCGATGGCAGCTTCCGGTTCCAGCATGAAATTGAGCAGTTTCTGGGCCACTTCCAGATCCGTTCCCTTGAGCACATACATGTATTCCATCCATGAATAGGTGCCGTCCGGCGCCAGATATCCGATGGAATGCCCCTGATCCTGGAGGGCAGCCACACGGCCGGACCATGCCACTGTCGCAGAAATTTCACCATTGGCCAGCAGGCTCATGAGTTCCGATCCGGATGCCCAGTATTTTTTCATCATGCTCCGCTGTTCTGTCAAAGCATCCCATACCGCATCCACATCTGTTATGTTGTTGGGGCTTTGTCCGGTGTGCAGGGCTGCATACCACATGTTTGTTCTGAAATCACCGCCCCAGGAGCCCAGTTTGCCTTTCAGGCTCTTGTCATAAAGAAGGGAAGCACCCAGTTCTTCAGCTTTTTCCTTTGAAATATGTTTTGTGTTATAGGCAATACCGGTCTGGCCCAGGTCATAGGGAACTGCAGACAATGTGCCGTTGGTGATGCCCCGAAGCGTATCGGTCATTTTTGTCATGACATTCTTGAGATTGGGAATTTTACTTTCATCCAGAACCACCCCGAATCCCAGGTCTGTATACCGGGCATAATCATACACAGCACTCAGATGGGCGATATTAAATTCTCCGCCGGGGGGATAGGAGGCCTTGACCTGGGTTAAAAACGCATCCATGCCGGTGAATGCCGCATCAATGACCTCAATGCCCGTGGCTTTTGTGAACGGATCAAAGGCAAACTTGCGCAATGCCTCTGATGTGGTTCCTCCCCAGGAATGGCAGGTAATTGATTTGCTTGCAAAGGCCTTATTGATCAGCCCGAAGGGGCCGCCTGCCAGCCCTAAAGCTGCACCGGCGATACCGGCAAATTTGACAAAATCCCGCCGGGTGATATTCCCGTTCCGGTAATTTTCATACACATCATCCAGCCGTTTTTTCAAGTCTTCTCCCATTGTCTTCTCCTTTGTTTCTCGCGTTAAAACACCTGATATGCACCCGCAACGTCAGGTGCTGTTATATCCGATCAGGGGGTATTCCCCCTTGCAAACCGCCGGGCCACATAGCCTGCCGCCAGGGGAATCGACACGGTCAACACGATCATGACCGCTCCCAAAGCGTTTATTTCCGGGCTAATGGAGGTTCTGAGCATACTGAAGATCTGGACCGGCACGGTCTGGTTCTGGGCAGTTGCCCAAAACAGGGTGGCGGTGACATCATCAAATGAAATGGTGAAGGCGAACAGCATGCCCGCAAAAACAGCCGGTGCCAGCAACGGGAAGGTGATTTCCCTGAAGGTCTGGAACGGGCTGGCACCCAGTGACAGGGCAGCTTCTTCATATTCGCGCTTGATCCCCACCAGCCGGGCCTGGACAATGAGCAGCACATAGGGCAGGGTCAGCACCACATGGCCGATGAGCAGCAAAGCAAAGCTTTTGGGCTGCTGGAGCCACCGGATAAAGAGCAGCAGGGCTACCCCCAGGATTACCTCCGGGATCATGATGGGGGCTATGAGCAGGGTATTCAAAAACTCTTTTCCCTTGAATTCATAACGGATAAAGGCCAGGGCCGCTGGTACGCCGATGGCTGTGGAAAAAACAGCGGTGAGCGAACCCAGCACCAGAGAATTTTTAAAGGCATCCAGGATGGTGGAGTTCTGGGAAAGCTTGACAAACCATTTAAAGCTGAATCCTTCCATGGGAAAGGTACCGAACTGCTGGGGGTTGAACGCCAGTATCACCACCGCCACAATGGGGGCGAACATCCAGACATACACCAGAATGGTATAGAGTTTGATCAGGGTCCAGCCGGAAATCAGTTTTTTCATATCTTTTCCCTTTACCCTTTGCTCAGGGATTTGAATATCTGGTTAATGCCCATGTACCGGTTATAGGTATAGACGATGATGACCAGCAGCAGCAGGAGAATGACGGAAATCGCCGACCCGAACGGCCAGTCCAGGGTGCCGATGACCCGCTTGAAGATCAGGTTGGCAATCATTTCATTGTTCGGCCCCCCCAGGATCATGGGCGGCAGATAGGTGCCGCAGGTGAGCACGAATACCAGAAGACACCCGGCACTGACCCCGGGCAGACTCAGGGGCAGGGTAACCTCCCGGAATGCCTGCCATTCCGTGCACCCCAGGCTTTGGGCCGCCTCGGTCAGGCTTTTGTCAATACCATCCAGGCTCACATATATATTTAAGATCATGAATGGCAGCAGATACTGGATCAAGCCCATGATCACTGCCCCTTCATTGTAGAGCATGGGAAGGGGAGTGGAGATAAGGCTGTACTTTAACAGCAGGTGGTTGATGAGACCGGAATCCCCCAGGATATTGATCCAGCTTAAGGTGCGTATGATAAAGCTGATCCAGAAGGGCAGCATGACCAGGATCATGAGAAATGGTTTTAACCGGGATTCGGTGCGGTAAAAAAAATAGGCCGGGATATAGCCCATGATCAGACAGATAAAAACGGTTTCCAGGGCAACACGAATGGTGTTGAGCAGAATGACCGGATAAAAGGAGTCTGCAAAAAATTTGGCATAATTACCGAACTGAAACGCCGGGATATCCATACCGGAAGGGGCCCTGAGCCAGAAACTGTACACCACCACAAAACAGACCGGTACAATGAGCAGCAAAAACACGGCTGTCAGAGAAGGTGACAGCAGCAGCCAGGGTTTCCACGGTTTTTCTTTCATAGACCAACACCTTATTGGGTTTTCAAAAGTTCATAATATAAATTAGGACATATAGGATCTATTTATAAACAGCGATCTACTTATTAACAGAATCTGATACAATATGTGTGCCAATCATGGCATTTTTTATATAACACACTGAAAATAAAGATATTATAACTATCAAGACAAAAACCGGTTCAGACAATGTCCGGGGCTAGATCCAGATATGAATCAAAAAAACATGACAACATACTGTTTTAAAAACAAATATGAAATGATTTTAAAATGAATCATTGGCTTTTCCTTCTAAAACCTTCCTGTCAAAGAAATCATTTCTGCCTGATTCAAAATAGAATCACTGATTTAAGGCGATGCCGTGTTTTTTTAATTTTCTTACCACTGTGGGCTGGCTGATTCCCAGAAAAGCGGCAGCCTCCCTGGTGGTCCGGCAGCGCATGGCAGCCTGCATGAGCATGTCATACTCCACCGCCTGGACCGCCTGGGCCAGGCCGGTACAGACCGCCTTGGTGTCGGTCCTGACAGCCTGGTTTTCCGGCATTTCCGTAAACCGGACCAGATAATCATCCAGCTGCCTGCGGTCACACATGGCCACTGCCTGTTTAACCATATTGATCAGTTCCCGGACATTGCCGGGAAAAGAGTGGGATTTTAATGTTTCCAGAGCCTTGTAACCGATATGGGCCCGGCGGTTGTATTTTTTGTTGTACCGTTTGAGGCAGAGCCGGGTCAGCTCCAGAATATCTTCAGGCCGGTCCCGCAGGGGCGGGATGGCAAGGGTGAAGGTGTTGAGCCGGTGCAGCAGGTCCAGCCGGAACTGTTTTTTGCGGGTCAGCTGCGCTAAGTCCTGGTTGGTGGCGGCAAGTATGGAACAGTCGATTTTTTTGGATTTTGTGCCCCCCACCGGCATGATTTCCTGGTCATCCAGGTATTTGAGCAGCTTGGCCTGGACCCCGGGAGACAGTTCACCGATTTCATCCAGAAAAAGCGTGCCCCCGGCTGCCAGTTCAAACAGACCCGCCTTGCCGGTTTCCCTGGCTCCGGTAAATGCCCCTTTTTCATACCCGAATAATTCCGCTTCCAGCAGGTTTTCCGGCAGGGCCGCACAATTGATCTGGATAAAGGGATTGCAGGCCCGCTGGCTGTGTTTATGGATGAATTTTGCCAGAAGCCCTTTGCCGGTACCTGATTCCCCCTGGAGCAGGATATTGGAGGCACCGATGCGGGCCAGCTTGAGTGCAAGGTGCACCGCCTGTTTCATGGAAGGGCTCTTGGCCACAATATTGTTATCTTCCAGTTCCCGCAGGGTCAATTCGGTGAGCTCTTCCCGCATCTTTTCCGATTCCTGGCGCACCTGGGCCAGTTTTTGCTTCATATCCCTGATAAGAGAAATATCTCGCTCGTTCACCACCACATAGGCAATATCCCCGGCTTGGTCGAACACGGGGGTACCGGTCACCAGCAGGGAAAATCCCGACCTGGGGGTGGTCTGGACCAGGCTAACCTGGCGCCGGGTCTCCAGGACCTCCTGGGTGGCGGACCGGTTGATCTGACCTTCTGCCACCAGGGTTCTGACATCCTTTCCCACAACCTCTGATGCCTTGATGCCGTTGAGCCGTTCCGCAGCCTGGTTCATTTTCAAAATCCTGCCCTGGCTGTCACAAATCAGCAGCCCGTCGGCAGATTTTGTGAAAATGGTTTCCAGAAAAAACAGGTTCTTATCCTTCATACACGACCTTCCCGTTGAAAAGGGTCAGCTTCACCCGGGTGGCTGCGATCTCATCCGGATCGATCATAAAGATATTGCGGTCGGTCACAATGAGGTCGGCCAGTTTTCCTGCAGCCAGGCTGCCCAGGCAATCCCCTGCGCCGGACGTCAGGGCCGGGGTGAGGGTATAGCCCTGTAATGCCTGGTCCACTGTCAGGCACTGGTCCGGGTACCAGCCCGTTTCCGGCGTCTGGTTCATGCGCTTGCGGGTGACAGCGGAATAAATTCCGCAAAAGGGATTAGGGTCTGCCACAGGGGCATCGGAACTGAACATGGTGGGAATGCCTGTGGCCAGGATATTTTTGAAAGTGTAGGCATATTTGCCCCGTTCTCCGGCACACTGGTCGATCATGGAAATATCCAGGCTCATGTTGTTGGGCTGGCAGGAGACAGCCAGGTTTTTCAGCCTGCCCAGGGCTTCCAAGTCCTGGGGCAGAATCATCTGGGCATGTTCCAGCCGGTGGGGAATGCGGCAGCGGCTCTGGTGCAGTGCCTCCACCCGGGCAAACACAGAGATCACCTCATGGACAGCCCGGTCCCCCACGGCATGGACCATGCAGGAAAGACCGCTTTTGTCCGCCTGAATAACCGCCTGTTCGATCTCCGCCACCGGGGTCAGGGGCATGCCGTATGCTGCATCCAGATAGGGTTCTGTCATCCATGCCGTGCGCGCCCCCATACCGCCGTCACTGAAAAACTTCAAATGCCCGATGCGCAGCAGATCATCGCCGAATCCGGTACACAGCCCCAGTTCCACCGCCCGGGCAGTCATTTCACCGGGCAGGGTCACATGACACCGCAAGGCCAGCTTTCCGGCAGCATGCAGGGCCTGCCATGCCTGCAGAGCAACAGCCCCTTCCTTTCCCCCCATGAGCCGGATGTCATGGATGCCGGTCAAACCCAGGGCATGGGCATGGGCCATGGCTTTTTCCATATTGTCCAGGAGCTGGGTAAAGGTCAGCTCAGGAACCACAATGCGGATCATGTTGGGTGCCATCTCCTTGAGAACCCCGGTGGGAAATCCGCTGCCGTCCCGAACGATCACCCCCTCCTCGGGATCGGGGGTCAATGCATCAATACCTGCCAGGGACAGGGCCATGGAATTGGCCACTGCCAGATGCAGGTCACACCGCCAGATACATACCGGATTGTCCGGGGCTGCCTTGTCCAGGTCCTGGCGGTCGGGTATGCGGTTTTTCGGCCAGTCCGATTCATTGAATCCCTGTCCCAGGATCCACTGCCCCGGTCCCAGCAGTGCGGCTTTTTCTCTGATCTCGGTCTGCATGCCGGCAAAATCCTGTGTTTTTGCAAAATCGATGCTGTTGAGGTTCACAGCCCATTCATAAAAATGAAAATGGGTATCAGTGAACCCGGGCAGCACCAATTTATTGTCCAGATCCAGAACCCGGGTGCTGGGCCCTGCCATGGCCAGAATGGCTCTATCATCCCCCATGGCTGCAATATGCCGGCCTGCCACAGCCAGGGCAGTGGCAGGCCGGCTGAATGCCGGTATAATTTTTGACCCCGGAATATCCATTTCTTCCGGGGTATATATTTGGGCGTTATGTAAAATCAGGTCAGGAGTCATCAAACCAGGTATCCTTTTTCAAACGGGTCGGTATTATCCAGTACAAAGTGGTGCACCCCGGTGATCCATGCCCGTCCGCTGACACGGGTGATACTGGCCGCCAGATCACCTATGCGGGTTTCTTCCACCAGCTGGGCCGTGAAGGTGGTGCCCATGGGACTGGCATTGACATAGGGCTGGTGGAGATCGATTTTGCCGTAATGGTGCAGCAGGGCCAGTTTGGCTGCCGTGCCTGTACCGCAGGGGGAGCGGTCCATGTGGGATTCGCCGTACACCACCATGCCCCGGCCCCGGGCCGGGCTGCCGCTGGTGACCGTATCATAGAATTCGGTCACATCCACGGTGGTGACATCCGGCCGTTCCGGGTGCTTCACGAAGAGCTGGTCATTGGCAGCGCTGATGATTTTCATGCCCAGGTCCACAAGCAAGGACCGGTTGGCAAGAACCGGTTCCATATCCAGCTGATCCGTGTTTACCATGGCAAAAAATCCGCCGGCACACACCAGGTCCAGACAAACAGCTCCAAACCCCTCCACCTGAACCGACTTGCCTGTGGCAAAAACAAAGGTTGGGACCATGTCAATGGACACGGATATCAGTTTTCCTTTTTGGACATGGGCCAGGGCGTTCATGCGGCCGGAGGGGGTATCGATGCCCACCAGGTTCTCTCCTTCTTCCAATGCCAGGGTGCCGGTACGTGCCAGGGTGGTAACCGCCCCGATGGTGGCATGGCCGCACAGAAAAGGATATCTTCTGGCATCCATATAAATCAGTCCAAAGGCGGCATCCGGGGTGACCGGTTCTGTCACCAGGGCTGCCAGCACCTGGCGGGAGCCCCGGGGTTCCCTGGTCATCAGGCAGCGCACATGGTCATGACGGGTTTTGAAGCATGTAAGTTTTTCCATCATGGTGCTGCCGGGAACCTCAGGAATACCATCCACAAGCAGCCGGGTGACCTCTCCTTCAGTGTGGGAGTCAATGGTTGTAATAACTGGCAATCGGCCATCATACAGTTGTGAAATATCCTGGGGAAAAATCATGAAGCATCCATCCTTTGCAAAAATTGCAGGTTATTGGTCAGGGGCCTTTTCATGGGATTTTACCACCGGAATATCGGGCATCACCCCGTTGTCAGATTCTCGTGCATGGGGCATGAGAGCCGCCTGGGAGGTCTTTCCATCCACCCGGATATGCAGCCCCTCTTCAAAGTGAATATGTTTCAGATAGGTGGTGGTGGTGGTACATGTCCGGCACCTGAAAAAGTCATAGTCAATGAAATCTTTTGTGTTCTCCGACACCGTGACATAGGAGATGCCAAGGGAGGTGATGTTCTGGAAAAAATGGGACCCCTGGGACGGGTCTGCCTTGATACTCTCGATGGTGGTCTCCACCATGATCCCCACATTGGAGATATCATTCCAGGCGACAGGAATGCCCAGCCACCGGTCAGATGACCCCCAGCGGCCAGGGCCGATGAGTACATACTTTTTACCCGAGTCATTGAAAAGGGCGTTGATCCTGTTAATCTCTCCAACTATCTCCATGGTTTTTGCCGGATCAAAGGTTTCAGGATCCACATACACCAGATCAGAAATGTCTTTGTATTCACCATTGCCAAGGGAATGGGTGGAATAGCAGAATGCATTTTCCCTGTCTTTTGTGGTAATTTTCACCTCCAGATTCTGCTTGTACCGGCCCATGGGCCGGATCTGGAGCAGGGAAAATTCGGGTTTTTCCTTTTCACCCACAGGCAGGTTCACGGCAAACTCCACCTCCACCGAAGACCCCATCCAGCGGCTGCCGATCCGGCTGACCTCCGACAGAAGCTGTGCCAGTGGAAAGCTGTTGTGTTTCAGGATATTGGCAAAAGTGAGAACAGGAAATCCTTTTTTCGAAAAGATGTCCCTGATCCTGTTGTCCTGGACATGAAAGGTGGAACATAGCTGCTGCACCGCCGGGTGGTCCGGGGCATCCATCAGTTCCAGCTTCACCAGGGTGGGATCTTCTGCCGGATCTGTACAGAATGCATCAGGTTGAGGGAAAATATCCATTCTCAGGGCATAAAAATATTTCTGGGCGTTTTCCAGAATATCATTCACCATGGAAAACTGGGGCAGAAACTGTGGGTATTTCGGGCAGAAACGCAGGGTCTGGCCCCCTTCCATGACAATTTTCCCCAGCCCCAGCGCAATGTAGGAAATACCCTCTTCCGCCTTGAGGTGGGCGATGGGATAAAAATTATAGGACTGTGCCACACCGGCAATGGACGGGTAAAAATAATTTTTGTACCTGGTGCCGGTGAGTTCCTGGAGGATCACGGCCATTTCTTCGTCTTCCGTCCGGTGCATGGTGCTTTTGGCATAGGACCTGGGAGCCTTCATATAGGTGGAGGCATAGACCATCTTGACAGCCATGATGAGCCGGTCCAGCCGTTTTTCCAGGCTGTCGTCCGCATTGGGAAGCATATAGGTCTTGTAAAGACCGGCAAAAGGCTGGTAATGGGCATCTTCAAACAATGAGGATGATCGCACCGCAATGGGGTACCGGACATGGCGCAGGTAAACCTTCAGGTTCTGTTTGAGCCAGTCCGGGAACCGGGCCTTTACAAACGCTTCTACCACCTGCCCATCTTTGAGTTCTCCGGGAGAATCCAGCAGCCGTGCCAGCTTGTTGTCCTCAATGAACATTTTGAACCCGTCCGTGGCAATGACAAATGTCTGGGGAATGTTGATATCCACATCTGGAAATTTTTTGATCAGCTCCTCATCCCGCTTGATCTGGGAAGCCATGAAAGCCAGCCCCCTGGCCTTTCCCCCCAGAGAACCGGTGCCGATCTTTATAAATCCGGTGTCTGAATCAAATTTTTTGGAATCAAACTCAATGACCTGGCCCTGGCGGGTACCTCTGCGCCTGGCCCGGATACTGTCGATGAGGAACCGCTTCAGGCTTTTGGGATCGGGGAAATCATCAATGGTATAAGGCTTGAGGCTCAGTGCAAAACTGATTTCGCTGCGGGCCATGAGCCACCGGGAAAAATCATTGTTTTTTGCATGGAATGTAATGGAGGCATCTGGAATTTCAGGCAGAATCTTTTCAATGGCCCGTAGATTGCTGGCCCGGGCGATTTCATCACCATTGGGCATCCGGAAAACAAAGGCCCCGAATCCCAGGCACCCCACAAAAAAGGTTTTGATCCGGTCATTGAGGTTGGCGGAATTTTTGTTTACAAACACCGCCGGAATCTGGTAGGCCAGTTCCCGGCTGCGCTCTTCCGTGCTCAGCACAAGCAACGGCAGATCGGGTATCTCCTTTTTAATCCGGGTCAAAAGAGTAAAGCCGGCATTTTCATCTTCCTGACCATCTTTGGGATACCGCATATCGGAAAACACGGAGAGCACATAGGGTTTGTACTTTTCATACAGGGCCATGGCCTGTTCATAGGTGTGGGCCAGGAGCACCTTGGGCCTGCCCCGCATTTTGAGAAGCCGGTGCTCTTCATTGATGGATTCATCAATCACCGACTGAGTCTGGAAAACGATCTGCTTGTAAATCACCGGAAGAATCGCAGAATAGTGGTGGGGAGAATCCTCCACCATGATGACCACCCGGACCTGGGCATTACTGGTGTCAAAGGCCACATTTTTTTCATCTTCAAAGTTTTTGATGATGGCCAGCAGCAGGTCGGCATTCCCCCCCCAGATATAGGTCCGGTCAATGGCGGTAACATTTTCAAGGCAAAGATACTGGTTGATGTCGCAGGTGTTGTGAAGCAGCATGTAAAAGGGCAGATCTGTATACTGCTGCTTGACTTTTTCCCCGAATTCATGGACATCCATACCGTCCAGACTGGGCATGGCCAGAATGAGGTCGAATTTTTTGTTTTCCAGGCGTTCAAAGGCTTCATCAGCTGAAGACACCCAGGTGAGCCTGGGAGGTTTTGACAAATTCAACCCTTTATATTCATTTATTATCCGGTTGGAAAGTCTGCCCTCCTCCTCCATGATAAAGGCGTCATAAGGACTGGATACCAGCAGGATATCGCCGACTTTGTTGGCCATGAGTTCATGGTAAATCTTGATGCCGGATTCCTGGTTAGCGGAACCATCCATTTTCCCATCCTGTATCAATAGAGTTCATATTTCACAAGCTTTCCATCCAGACCGCCGATTGTCAAGGCTTTCTTCCAGGACGGGGCCAGGGGCATATGTTTGATATATTTTGGTTCTCCAAAATACACCAGGGCAAAAGAGCGGGCGCACCGTTCCCGCAGAAAAAGGCCCAGCTCCTGATAGAACCCCTTGAGATCCTTGTCTTTTCCCATGCGGATCCCATAGGGTGGGTTGGTGACAACAAGACTGTCTGCAATGCCCGGGATCTGCCGGAAATCTGTTTGCCCAACAGACACATTTCCGCCGTAGTGCAGGCCCATGAGATTGGTTTTTGCGGCAGTCACCGCATGCTCTGAAATGTCGCTGCCGGCTATAAGACCAGGGGGCAGGGGCTGTATATCCTGTTTTGCCGCAACCTGGATATCTTCCCACAGACCGGGATTGAAGTCCGGCAGCTGCATAAACCCGAACCGGGTGCGGAGCACCTGGGCCGGTATCCGGCAATAGGCCATCAGGGCTTCGGCCAGAAGGGTGCCGGAGCCGCACATGGGGTCGTACAGCGGCATGGTGCCGTCCCACCCGCTCATGCGGATGATGGCGGCAGCCACGGTTTCCTGCATGGGGGCGGAAACCGATGCCTCCCTGTATCCGCGCTTGTACAGCGGCCCTGTTGATGCATCTATAGAGAGGGTGGCAGTGTCCCTGTGAATGTGCAGATTGATCATGAGATCCGGATCTTTGGCATCCACGTTAGGGCGGCGGTTTGTTCTGTCCCTGAAGTAATCTGCAATGGCATCCTTGACCCGCAACCCTGCAAAATTGGAATGGGTGATCCCGGACTCAGACACATTTGCCACAATGGAAAAGGTCTGTTTTACGGTCATAAACTCTTCCCACCTGATTTTCCTGGCTTCCTTGTAAAGGTCATCCTTTCCTGTGCAGGCAAAGGATACCAAAGGTGCCAGCACCCGTGACAAAAGCCTGGAATGGTAGGTGATCCGGTAAAAATCCTTTTTTGCGGCAGTGAACCAGATTCCGCGAAAAACAAAGGACAGGTCCCTGGCTCCCAGTTCCAGCAGCTCTTCTCCAGCCATCTCCTTGGCAGTTTCCGCCACCTGGGCAAAATACCGGGATTCACGTTCATAAATGTATGCAAGCTTGGCAAGTTTTCTGGTCCTGCCCTGTCCTTTCTGCAGAATGCTTTTTCTGTTCACACCGGTATCCCTGGCAAAGGTTGACGTATCATGACTCTTTTATACCATTAATTGCCTGTTTTGCAAACGGTCCCTATCCCCAGCAGGTCTGCAATATTTGCCTTAGGGTCCTGTCTGGGCACAATCAGGCCGGCAGGACAGGTCATGAGGGTGGTGATGCCCGGCCCGTGTCCTGCCAGGCGGCAGTCGGAATGCACCACGATCCCGATGCTCACCGCCCCTTTTCGAAAGGCCCTGCCATAAGAATTATCATGGTCCATCAGGGCCACGAAATCGCCAAACCGCATCCGGTTTAGGTGATACTGCCGTACCGTGTCCGGGTCCGATGTCATGACATCATAATCCCCTGCCCCCACATGGGGCCGGCCAAGGCCTGATCCCATGCAGGATGCCGGCACCAGGGTGGTGACCGGTACGGTCAGTTTGCCTTTGCCGTCGGGCTGAATCTGCATTTTATGCAGCAGATCCGGGGACAGATTGAACAGCCGGATATCAGGATAATCAGTGAGCGTAAGTCCCTGGCCCCGCACCCTGATCCGGATTCTGTCGTCATACCCCATCTGCTCTTTTACTTTTCTGGCAAACTCCACAATGATATGTTCCGATCCGCCGTGGTGGCCGATGACCACACCCGTTTTCCCTTTGGCATCCCCGGAAAGGATCTTTGCCTCATTGCCCGCACAGGCCAGAAACTGCAAGGAGTTGTTGGGAAATTCATTGGGTTTGTCTGCATTGGCTGTACAGGAAACCCCGGGTTCGATATGGTCCCCGGCCAGACCGAATGCCGGATCTCCCACCCCCACATTCAGGGTGATGCCGCCGATTCCCGGCAAAAGAAACGGTACGCCGTTGTGGTCCACTTTCCACCCCGGACCCACCCTGGGGGGACCTGGTTTACACTCCATGAACATTTCCACCACCTGATCTTCATTTGTCTTAAGCATTGTTTTCTCCTGCATGATTGGTCATTTTTAT
>JAABSB010000032.1 GCA_011390615.1 Desulfotignum sp.
TCTGTTTTGTGCCACCGACTCAGGGCTTCCCTGGGCAACGACCTGTCCGCCCTTTTCACCACCATCTACACCCAGGTCGATGATATAATCGGCATACTTGATCACATCCAGGTTGTGCTCGATTACCACAATGGTGCTGCCGGTAGCCGCCAGCCTGTCCAGAACCGATAACAGCCGGTTTATATCATCTGCATGAAGCCCTGTGGTGGGCTCATCCAGAATATAAATGGTTTTTCCGGTGTTTTTTTTGGACAGCTCCCTGGCCAGTTTGATCCTTTGGGCCTCTCCTCCGGAAAGGGTGGTGGCGGACTGTCCCAGTTTGATATAACCCAGCCCCACCTCCACCAGTGTGGCAAGCTTGGCCTGGATGGCAGGTATTTTATCAAAAAAGATCACTGCCTGGTTGATGGTCATGTCCAGCACCTGGGCGATATTTTTGCCCTTGTAGCTCACATCCAGGGTTTCTCTGTTGTATCTTTTTCCTTTGCACACATCACAGGCCACGTATACATCAGGCAGAAAATGCATTTCTATTTTAACGATGCCGTCCCCTGCACAGGCCTCGCACCTGCCGCCCCGGATATTGAAGCTGAACCGGCCGGGTTTATACCCCCTGGCCCGGGCTTCCTTTGTCTGTGCAAACAGTTCCCTGACAGGGGTGAGCACCCCGGTATAGGTACCCGGGTTGGACCGGGGGGTTTTGCCGATGGCAGACTGGTCAATGTGGATGACCTTGTCCAGGTGTTCCATGCCCAGGATATCTTTGTGACATCCCACGGTTTTTTTAGAATGGTTGATCCGGTTGGCCAGGGCCTGGTACAAAGTGGACAGAACCAGGGTGGATTTACCGGATCCGGATACGCCGGTGACACAGATAAAACAGCCCAGGGGAAATGCGACCGTGATCTGTTTAAGGTTGTTGGCGCATGCATCCACAATGGTCACATGTTTGCCGCTGCCTTTTCTCCGCATGGCAGGAATCGGGATTTTTTTTGTGCCGGACAGGTATTGTCCGGTAAGCGAATCCCTGCAGGCAGCCAGATCTTCAGGGATGCCGGAAAATATCACCTCACCTCCCTTTACCCCGGCACCGGGACCGATGTCAATGACATGGTCGGAAGACATAATGGTGTGGGCATCATGTTCCACCACCACAACGGTGTTGCCGAGATTGCGCAGATCCATGAGAGTTTTGATGAGTCTGGCATTGTCTCGCTGGTGCAGACCGATGCTGGGCTCATCCAGTACATA
Source organism: Desulfotignum sp. (assembly GCA_011390615.1). Lineage (GTDB taxonomy): Bacteria > Desulfobacterota > Desulfobacteria > Desulfobacterales > Desulfobacteraceae > Desulfotignum. Next base: position 1,252 of record JAABSB010000032.1, read on the forward strand.
GAGAACCCCTGTGAGCCTGGAGCCGATCTGGGTGGCCAGGCGGATCCGCTGGCTTTCTCCGCCGGACAGGGTGGCGGCAGACCGGGAAAGGGTCAGGTATTCCAGCCCCACATTTTCCAGAAATCCCAGGCGCTGTGTGAGCTCCCTGAGAATGCCTGCGGCAATGATTTTGTCCTTTCCTGTAAGTTCCAGTCCGCAAATGGCTGCCAGGGTTTTGGGAATGGACAGGCTGCAAAGGTCCCAGATGGTGTGTTTTCCGATCTTTACACTGGCAGAAGCGGGGTTGAGGCGGGTGCCGTGGCACCGGGGGCAGGCAATAAAATTCATGTATTGTTTGATATCCTCTTTTACCACAGGGGAAACAGTTTCATGAAACCTGCGTTTCAGGTTGGGAATGATCCCTTCAAATGATTTCTGGTAGAAGATTTTTTTGCCGGCCCGTTCCATGTAAAAGGGGATTTTCTGCCTGGATCCAAACAACAGGGTTTTGCGGAATGCTGAAGACAACTTTTTGAACGGGGTATAGATATCTTCCTGAAAATGGGTGGTAAGGGCATCCAGAAATTCCATGAACGGGACAGAATCCTTGTTCTGCCAGGGCACCACAGCCCCCTGGCGCAGGGAAATATTGGGATCCGGCACGATCAGGTCGGGATCAAACTCGGTGACGGTTCCCAGGCCGTCACAATGGGGGCAGGCCCCCTGGGGAGAATTAAAGGAAAAGCTGGCCGGTGTGAATGCTGGATAACTGATATGGCAGCTGGGGCAGGCAGCGGTTTCACTGAACAAAATGTCCTGGTTGCAGGAAAGATCCATTATAATGATGGGACCTTCTGACACAGACAGGGCAAGTTCCAGAGAATCAGTGAGCCGTTTTTCCATATCAGGCTTGACAATGAGGCGGTCCACCACTGCTGCAATATCATGTTTTTTGTTTTTGTCCAGAACCGGAAGCTCCTGGACAGGATAGATCCGGCCATCCACCCGGACCCTGGCAAACCCCTGTTTTTTGATCTGGGAAAAGACAGCGGCATGCTGCCCTTTTTTATCTTTTATTAGCGGGGCCAGAAGGATGATCCGGGTTTTTTGGGGCATTGCCATGATCTGGTCACATATCTGGTCAACCGACATGGCCCTGATGGGCTCACCGCACAAATAGCAAAAAGGGGTTCCCACCCTGGCAAACAAAAGCCGCAGGTAATCATAGATTTCCGTGACAGTGCCCACTGTGGACCTGGGGTTGTGACCTGCGGTTTTCTGTTCAATGGCAATGGCAGGAGACAGCCCTTCAATGGCATCCACGTCCGGTTTGTCCATCTGTCCTAAAAACTGCCGGGCGTAAGTGGACAATGATTCCACATACCGCCGCTGGCCTTCGGCATACAGGGTGTCAAAGGCAAGGGTGGATTTGCCTGATCCGGACAGACCAGTGATCACTGTAAGGCTGTTTTTGGGGATCTGCACATCGATATTTTTCAGGTTATGCTCCCTGGCCCCCTGGATCATGATGAAATCAACGGCCATGGTCTGTCCTGTTTTGGGCCTGAAAAACAGCTGTTTTTATTGCCTGTATCAGGCTTGACGGGTCTGCTTTTCCCTGCCAGGCAATATCATAGGCAGTGCCGTGGTCTACAGATGTCCGGATGATGGGCAGTCCCAAAGTGATGTTGACCCCGTCTGCAAAGTGGATCAGTTTAAAGGGAATCAGTCCCTGGTCATGGTACATGCACACCACGGCATCATATTTATTGTTCATGGCGTGGAAGAAAACCGTGTCCGGCGGCAGCGGCCCCACGACATCCACCTGTCTTTTCTGTGCGGTGGAAACTGCCGGGGCAATAATCTGTTTTTCTTCCATACCAAAAAGGCCGTCTTCTCCTGCATGGGGATTGAGACCTGCCACCGCCAGTCTGGGATGCAGGATATCAAAGCGTGTCTGCAAAGCATCAGCGGTCAGCAGGATGGTGTCCACAATCTTGTCCCGGGTAAGGGATGCGCAAATCTGTGCAAGGGGAATATGGATGGTCACCAGCACCACCTTGAGGCGGTTGCCGGCCAGCATCATGGCAAATTTTCGGGTGTTGGTCCGGCTGGCTATCAGTTCTGTGTGGCCGTGAAAAGGGGACCCTGCAAGCACAAGTCCGGTTTTGGTGATGGGGCAGGTCACAAGGGCGGCAATTTCCTGGTTCAGGGCAAGGTCCACGCCGGTTGTGATATAGTCTGCCATTGCCCTGCCCATATCCGGGGTCATGGATCCTTGTGCAGCCATGTCCGGGGAAAGATCGGAAGCCGCCAGAAGATTGAGACAGCCTGGTTCATATCTGCCGGTTTTTGGTGCAGCCACCTGGTGCAGGCCCATGGAGGCGGCAAATTGAGAAATGGCACGTGCCATGATGTGACGGTCACCGATGACCAGGGGTTTGCACATGTCATACAGACCTGGATACTGCAGCGCCTTGACCAGGATTTCAGGCCCTATGCCCAAAGGATCACCCATGGTAATCCCGACCACCGGGCAGGGATCTGCATGGGGCACTGTGTTTTCAAAAAACGTTATCATAATCCACAATATACTATTGCAGATGTGTAATGTAAACATGCGGGACTGAGATGAATTGTGAAACCATTGGTATAATAGAATTGACAAGTAAATTGTAATTTTTGTGTAATTTGACAAAAAAATGAGAAAAACGGTGAAAATCAAAGAAAAAGTATTTTTGGGTAAATACAGAAAACAGATGAATCAATAAAATTTCCTAAAAAAATAAGGCCTTGGAGAAGTTGTTGTAATTTTTAAAAAAAGGCCTGTTTCACAAAAAAAACTAAAAAAATTCAAATAGTTGCAATTTTGTGCCAAACAAAAACCTCATCTTTTCCTAACACGGATGATCCGGTTTGACCCGGATTCCATATTCGCATAGAAAAACACATGTTTTTTTTTGATCAGTAACTATTCGAAGATTATCGTTTAACCCGGTACAATTGGCAATAACTCCAATTTTTGTTTGATGGGAAAGGTCTGCTTGTTGAAAATCATGAATGGATTGTGGGCACAGGTTAAATCCCAAATCAAAAAATCAATCCCAGATCACAGCTACAGGATGTGGATCGATCCGGTTGACCTTCTGGAACATAAAGATGGCTGTATCTGCCTGTCCACTCCCAATGAATTTTTTGTCCGGCGCCTGAAGGAAAATTATCAGGGTTTGCTTGAAGAAGAATTCAAAAAACTGGGACAGCCGGTGCACATTGCATTTAAATCACTGGATTCTCCCAAAAAGGGCGGGGAGGGTGCGTTTGCTGCAGCAGCGTTCAAACCCGGAATAAAAAAACCTGTCCAGGCGTCTCTGCCCGGGTTTGGCTGCTGCAGCGGCGGCGGCAGGATGCTTAAAAAAGGGTATACTTTTGATGATTTTGTGGTGGGGGATAATTCCAGTTTTGCTTATACCGCTTCTTTGTCACTGGCCCAGGGAAAAATGAATGGTGCCGGCATTCTGTATCTTCTGGGCAAGACAGGCCTGGGCAAAAGCCATCTTTCCCAGGCTGTGGGACACCATGTCATCACCAGCAAACGCGGTGTGCGGGTGTATTATGTGACAGCCGAGGATTTCACCAATGAAATGATCTTTGCACTGAAAAACAATACCATTGATACCTTCAAAGAAAAGTACCGCAAAAACTGTGAGATGCTGATTCTGGAAGATATCCATTTTCTGTCCGGAAAAAAAGCCATCCAGAAGGAGCTGGCCATTACCCTGGATTATCTGCTGGATGCTGACCGCAAAATTATTTTTTCAGGGTGTGACATCCCTGATGATATTCCCAAAATTGATGACCAGCTGCGCTCCCGCCTGACCATGGGGCTTGTTACAGAAATCCAGGCACCGGATTTTAAGACACGGGTGAAAATTCTTAGACGTAAATCAAAAAGCCTGAACTGCCCTATTCCTTCCCAGGTAACAGAATACATTGCCCAGGAGTTGTGTGATGATGTCAGACAGCTGGAAAGCGGGCTGTTCGGGGTGGCAGCCAAAGGCCAGCTTCTGGGCTGCCATATTGATATTGAACTGGCAAAAAGCGTTTTAGCCAATATCCGCAAACACCAGAAACGCATCACCATAGATGTGATCAAAAAACTGGTGTGTAAGGAATATGCCATAACCGAACAGGACCTTGTCTCCAAATCCCGGAAAAAAAATATTGTCAAACCGCGTCAGGTGGCGATCTTTTTGTCCAGAAAATATACAGACCAGTCCATCAAGAAAATCGGGTCCAGCTTCAAGCGCTACCATGCCACAGCCATTTATTCGGTGAATGCGGTTGAAAAAGAACTCAGGAACAAAGGGGTTTTGTTTGAACAGGTCCGGTATCTGTCCAAAAAAATTGAATCAGGTAAGTTTTAGATGGCTATCTCTGAATCTGTATTCAGGCAACTGGAAAAACTGGTGGGCCCAAAATTTGTCACCCGGAACAAAGAAGACCTGCTGTGCTATTCCTATGATGCCACAGGCCGGTCCTGTCTGCCGGATGCGGTAATCTTTCCGGATGCAGAAGCCCAGGTGGCGCAGATCATGAAGCTGGCCTGGGAAAACCATTTGCCTGTTATTCCCAGGGGGAGCGGGTCAGGCATGACCGGCGGTGCTGTGCCGATCCAGGGGGGACTGGTGGTGGCAACCTCCCGGATGAACCAGATTCTTGACATTGATGAAGAAAATTTTACGGCAACCGTGGAGCCGGGTGTGATTGTATCCCACCTGCACACGGCAGTGGAGGCCTGCGGTCTTTTTTACCCCCCGGATCCGGCCAGCGCAGCTGTTTGCACCATCGGCGGCAATGTGGGAGAGTGTGCCGGCGGTCCCAGGGCGGTGAAGTACGGGGTGACTAGAGAGTATGTGCTCGGGCTTCGGGCGGTGCTGCCCTGCGGAGACGTCATCCGCACCGGGGTTTCCACAGCCAAGGGGGTGGCGGGATACGACCTGACCCGCCTTATTGTGGGATCGGAAGGCACCCTGGCACTGGTGACCCGCATTGTTCTCAAACTGCTGCCCAGGCCTGAATGTGTGGCAACCCTGGCCGTGTGTTTTGATGATATGTACACAGCAGCCAGGGCCGTATCCGGCATCATGCGGCTGGCGGTGATTCCCAGGTGTGTGGAATACCTGGATGCGGCATCCCTGGATCTGGTAAAGGCACATCTGCGCTTTGTGCTGCCCGGACAGGCAAAGGCCCTGCTGATCCTGGAAGTGGACGGGGATGCAGGGGCCGTGAAGGTCCAGACAGACCTGATCATCGGGTTCTGCAAAAAAGCCGGGGCACTTGAAATCCGTTCAGCCAAAGATCCCGGGGAAGCAGCAGCCCTTTGGGAGGCCAGAAAAGCGCTGTCTCCCATTCTCTATAAAATCGCCAACCAGAAGATCAACGAAGATATTGTGGTGCCCATATCCAGGATCCCAGACATGGTGGCGCGCATCGCACAGATACAAAAAGAATCAGGCCTGACCATTGTCAGTTTCGGCCATGCCGGAGACGGCAACATCCACTGCAATATCATGTATGACAAACAAAACGCATCCCAGGCAGCACAGGCCAAAAAAGCGGTGGACCAGCTGTTTGAAGCAACCATTGCACTGGGCGGCACCATCACCGGTGAACACGGGGTGGGGCTTACCAAAATGGCATATCTGTCTCTGGAAATCGGTCCTGTTGAGCAGGATATCATGAAAAAAATCAAGGCTGTATTTGATCCCCGCCAGATTTTGAACCCCGGTAAAATTTTTCCTTGATAATACTCTCAGTGGGGTTTTACAGCATAATGGTTGTGGGTGAGCAGTCTTTCCAGTATGTCGGTTTTGGGATGCCTGCTGCGCATGAGACAGCATTGGATTGACATGGCGCAATAGGAGAAGCACAGCTTGTTATGTTTACTGAATTCGCCAAAACATTCAGGAATATCCATTGCATCCTGTTTTTCACGGTCGCTGATAATCATCTGGTCAGGTTTTCCTGTATGTGCTTTGTGTTTGTCAAAAATGTGTGTATATTTAAAGCAAAAAAAATCATTGGTCAACACCTAATCAGCACCGGACAGTGTGACCATGGATGCCATTTTTTCCACCAGAGGGCCTAAGGTCTCCCTGTTGAGGGCACTCACGCAGATGCCCTGGTGCAGCAGCCATTTGTTGTCAAAATCGGTAAGATCCACCATATCCTGCTTATTGAATACATACAGCACAGGAATTGTGTCCAGATCCAGCTGTTTGAGGATTTTTTCCACAGACTGTTTTTGCTGCATATACCGGGGATTGCTGATGTCAATGACATGCAGAATCATGTCCGCTTCAGCCAGCTCTTCCAGTGTGGCATGAAACGCTTCCAGCAGTTCTTTGGGAAGATTTTGTATAAATCCCACCGTGTCGGTGATAATGACTTCAATGTCCCTGGGGAAACGCAGCCTTCTGGAAGAGGGGTCCAGGGTGGCGAACAGCCGGTCTGCCGCAATGATATCGCTCTGGGTCAGGGTGTTTAAAAGGGTGGATTTGCCTGCATTGGTATACCCCACAATGGAGATGACCGGCAGGTTTTTCTGCCGCCGTTTTGCTTTCTGCTGGCTGCGCTGTTTGCGGATCTGAATGATCTCTTTTTTCAGACGGGTGATCCGGTCCCGCACCCGCCGTCTGTTGATTTCCAGCTTGGTTTCTCCAGGGCCCCTGCCGCCGATGCCGCCGGTGAGCCTTGACATTGCGGTGTTTTTGGTGATAAGCCGCGGCAGCAGGTATTCCATCTGGGCCAGCTCCACCTGAAACTTTCCCTCCCTGGATTTGGCCTGTCTGGCAAAAATGTCCAGGATAAGCTGGGTTCGGTCGATGACCTTCATTTCCACAAAATCGGTAATGGATCGGATCTGGGAAGGAGACAGCTCCCTGTCAAAAACCAGCATGGTGGCATGGTTCTGGATGGCCTTGATCACCAGGGAGGACAATTTCCCCTTGCCCACCACAAATTTGGGATCGATCTGTTTTCTGCGCTGCACCGCAGTGCCGATAACACTGATCCTGCTTGTTTTGCACAGTTCTTTGAGTTCATCCATGGAAGCTGCGGCTTCCTGGGGATCCTGGGTGACGGCATTGATCAAAAAAGCATTTTCCCGGCCGGTTTCCGGTTTGTGCAGGGCATTTTTCCGGGACAGTTCGGTTTCCAGGGCCATGATCCGGGACAAACAGTCGATGTCCAGATCAAAGATGGTGGCAGCAGGCAGTACCTGATAGGGGGCCTGTGTTTCATCCGGAAGCACATGGCCTGAGTAAACCGGACCTGGCCGGCCCTCTTTTGTCACACAGATAGCCGTTATAAAGTCCAGGCGGAGCAGGGCAAGGTCGGTGAGATCGTCCTGGGTAAGGGGCTCATCCTGCAGATGGGTGTGGACACACCGCAGGCCTTTGAGGCGGCCCGGAATTGCCATATGGTCCGGTGTCACCGGTATGACGATACGGTGGGGCTCTCCTGCAATCACGCAGATTATTCTGCCGTTCCTGTCCACCATCAACCCCACCTGACGGCGGATGTCATGGCTTATCTTCACCAGTTCGGCTGCAGTATCATGGCTGATGATATATTCCGGGGGGGATTTTGCAGAATACAGGTTTTCAATGCGTTTGATCTGGACATTGCGCAGACCGGCCAGATTGCCGTAGACCTGTTTTTTCATTGAAATTCCTGGTAGTTTTCCGGCGCCAGCTCTTCAAACCGGGTGTACTGGTTGTGAAAATGCATCAAAGCCGTACCTGTGGCCCCGTTTCTGTTTTTGGCAACAATGATTTCAGCAGTACCTTTTTTGGGGTTGTCCGGTTCCTTGTTATACACCTCGTCCCTGTAAATAAAGGCGATGATGTCTGCATCCTGTTCAAGGGCCCCTGATTCGCGCAGATCCGACATCATGGGGCGCTTGTCACTGCGCTGTTCCAGCATGCGGTTCAGCTGGGACAGGGCCATGACCGGGATATCCAGCTCTTTGGCCAAAGCTTTGAGCCCCCGGGATATTTCAGCGATTTCAAGGTCCCTGCGGTCAGCGTGTAAAGGGGCTTTCATGAGCTGGAGATAATCTATGATGATCAGCCCTAAGTCCCCGTGTTTCTGGTAGAGTTTCCTTGCTTTGGCACGCACATCCATGACCGTGATATTGGGGGTATCATCTATGAAAATGGGCATTTCATTAAGGATGCCGGCAGCGTCAGTGGCATTCTGCCAGTCCTCCTGGCTGATGAATCCGGTGCGCAGCCGGTTGGAATCGATGCGGGCTTCAGACGTCAGCAGCCGCATGGAGAGCTGTTCATTGGACATTTCAAGAGAAAAGACCGCCACAGGCTTTTGTTCTTCTAAGGCCACATTTCTGGCAATGTTCAAAGCAAAGGCGGTCTTGCCCATGCTGGGTCTGGCCGCTAGGATAATCAGGTCTGATTTCTGAAGCCCGGAGGTTATTTTGTTCAGGCGCATATACCCGGTGGAAAGCCCGGAAAGCCCGCCATCCTTTCCCTGCTGCTCTTCTAATTTGTCTATGTTCAGGTTGATCAGTTCACCTAAGGATCTGAACGACCCGGAGGACTTTTTTTCTGCTATCTGAAAAATGGCGGATTCTGCAAAATCAAGGGTGTCTTCCACATCTTTCTTGTCTTCAAGGCATTGCAGGATGATTTTTGACGCCGCATCGATCATTGCGCGCAATGCGGCTTTGCCCTGGATGATTCTGGCATAGTGTGCCGCATTTACCGCAACCGGTGCAGCATCTGCAATGGATGCCAGGTATGCGGCCCCGCCGATGCTTTCCAGCTCATCCTTTTTTTTGAGGGCATGGGCAACCGTCACAAGATCTGCCGGTTCTTCCTGGGATGTCAGCGCCAGGATCACCCGAAAAATCTTTTTATGGGCCCCTTTGTAGAAATCGTCCGGTGTTACAATGTCCGTGATATCAAACAGCACATCATTGTTGATGAAAACAGCACTCAATAAAGAGGCTTCCGCATCCAGATCATGGGGCGGTGTCCGGTCAAGTAAGGGATCTGAATTTTTGGATCTGGTATGGGCCACAGATTTTCCAAAATGTGCCTGGCCTGTGCTGACACCGGCCAGGTTGCCGGGCAGCACAGGCAAAGACATTATTTTTCCTGTTTTTCTTCCGCTTCAACAACCACGGTGATTTCAGGTTCCACATCCTTGTAGAGCCTTATGGGAACCTTGTATTCACCGGTTTCCTTGATGGGTTCAGCAAGAAGTATGGAACGGCGTTCCACTGAGATGTTCTGGCTGCTCAAAGATTCCTTGATATCGTGGGTGGTGATGGACCCGTAAAGATAAATCTCTTCACGGACTTTGGCTTTGAGTTTGCAGACCACATCCTTGATCTTATCAGCCATTTCCTCAGCCAGTTTTTTCTCTTTTGCAATCTGCAGTTCGAGTTTTGCCCTGGCCTGTTCCATGACGCGTTTGTTCTGGGGGGTGGCAATAATTGCTTTTCCCTGGGGGAGCAGGTAGTTGCGGCCGTAGCCTGCTGCAACCTCGCATTCTGAGCCTGCAATCCCCAGGGTATCTATGGTTTCTTTTAATATGACTTTCATGTAAACCTCCAAAAGGATTCAGCCTGTAAAAAACCGGCTGATAGGGTTTGGTATCATTTTTGAAATTCCAGTTTTCTGAAGTTGATCCAGTTGTCAAAGAATCCAAGTCCTATGACCAGAATGAGAAAATAGATCTGTACAGCGATCAGTCCATAGCAGAATACCTTTAAAAGGGCAGGGGATTCTTTTTTCTGGAAAAAAAATGATATAATAGCAATTCCTTGAAAAAAATAAACAAGCATTAATATGATCAGACAGTTGACGGCAACGTATTTAACAGCCCCGACAGGCAGTGCCATGAGCACGCCTAAGCCGATCACCACCCACACAAGCGGGTCAGGTGCCTTGAAACGGTTCAGGTTTTCCATGTTCTTTAAGGGGATGCCGATTCTGGCCAGCAGTTTTTTGATGATCAGAATATTCAGCCACACCGTGGTCATATATGAGACAATGAACATACCGGGCAGAACAATGAGAAATGCGGAATTCAACGCGGCAATCTGTTCTTTTTCAATTCCCATATCCGCGTACAGGGCAGATGTCAGGGTGAAGTACTGGGAGATATAATCAGATACCATATCCCCCATGGCCGTGGTCTGGATGCCGGCATATATAAGAAATGCGAAAAGCGCTGTGCCGATAACACCTGTGACGGTGAAGACCATTGTCCGTTCAATACCCATGTTGCGTTCAATGCATTCACCAAGGAACATGCCTGTCATGAGCAGGGCACCAAAATACAGCGAATCAAAAGCAAATCCCCGGGTCATTACCATGAGCACCACAAAGCTGGCCACTGCTATGATGCCGCCGCTGTTACGTCCCAGTTTGAGCCGGTAAAAAAGTACCGGCAAAGGGAGTACCAGCAGGGCAAATACCCCCAGAAAGGGGAATGTATAGCTGACGGCAAAGATCATAATACACAGGCAGATGCCCAGTATAATGTCTTTGGCAGCAAACGGGCGGGGGATGATGTCTGTCACCGTAAGATTCTCCTGCAGTCTGATTTACTGCGGGGGTCTGCCCACAAACGGCAGCAGCGCTATCTGACGGGACTGCTTGATGGCAAGTGACAGTTTGCGCTGGTGTTTGGCGCAGGTGCCGGTGATCCGCCTGGGAATGATTTTTCCCCGTTCCGTAATGAACTGCTTTAAGGCTTTGGGATTTTTGTAATCAATGTCCATGCCGTTGTCCACACAGAACCTGCAGATTTTGCGCCGCTGGTAAAACCGGTTTTTGCTGTCGCCTCTCTGGCCTTTATACATAATATCTCTCCTCCAATCCTGAAATCAGTTTTGTTCGTCAGTGACTGTTTTTGCAGTTTCTGGTTCTGTTTCAGCCGCAGAAGCATCAGATCCAGATTTTTGGACCTGTGTGCCGGCATCATCAGCATCAACGTCAGTTTCTTGTTCAGCCTCGGCAGCAGCGGTCTGGGCAGCTTCTGCAGCGGCTTTTGCTGCTTCGGCATCTTGGAGTTCCTGTGCCAGAGATTCAGCAGTCACATCATCGGAAATCAGGATGGTCATAAACTTCATGACATCATCATTAAGGCGCAGATTTCTTTCAAGTTCCTTTACAAGGTCTCCTGTACCGCCATAGGTCAGGCAGGCATAGTGGCCCCGCAATTTTTTTCTGATTTCATAGGCCAGCTTTTTGCTGCCCCAGTCATCAAGATCCAGGAAAATGCCGTTTTCCCGTGCAATGATATTTCTGATTTTATCAAACAGTTCCGTACGTGTTTGATCCTGGAGGTCAGGGTCAGAAATTACTACGGTTTCATACTTTCTCATTTCTTCTCCTTGCGGATATAAAGCCCCGGAATGGTTCCGGAGCAAGGATTACATACAACAGCACCTGCCGATCAGGTGCTTATCAAAACCATTCTATATACCATTGCAGAGTGCTTTGGTCAATATCAAAATCCTGGGGTCAGAAGTTAACTTTTTTACCTTTTTGGGGTTTATAATTTATAATTTTTAAAAAGCTGGATTTACAGAATTTTTAAGGACAGGTAAAAAAGGGTAAAAAAGTTAACTTCTGACCCCAACTATTCAGCTATTGTTGTCTTGCTATTTGCCTTTGGTTGTGGCATCTAATAGGTTTTGAGAATCAAAAAACATTGTGAAGCTGCTTGTGAAAGGAAAAGATAGAATGGAGGAACGCTACAACCCTGCTGATGTGGAACCCAAATGGCAGGCATATTGGCAGGAGCATAACATTTTCAAGGTTTTTGAAGACCCTGGCAAAAAAAAATATTACCTGCTGGAAATGTTTCCCTATCCGTCAGGAAAAATTCATATCGGCCATGTGCGCAACTATACCATCGGTGATGTGGTGGTGCGGTACAAACGGATGCAGGGATTCAACGTCCTTCATCCCATGGGGTGGGATGCCTTTGGCATGCCGGCGGAAAATGCAGCCATAGACAACAACACCCATCCGGCTGCCTGGACCTATGAAAATATCCGGGCCATGCGGGCCCAGTTGAAAAAAATGGGGTTTTCCTATGACTGGGACCGGGAAATCGCCACCTGCCGGCCCGAGTATTACAAGTGGGAACAGTGGCTGTTTTTGAAAATGCTGGAACACGGCATGGCATACCGCAAGGAATCCTTTGTCAACTGGTGTGAAAAATGCCAGACCGTTCTGGCCAATGAACAGGTGGAACAGGACAAATGCTGGCGGTGTTCCCGGCCGGTGCATCAAAAAAAACTGTGGCAGTGGTTTTTCAGAATCACCGATTTTGCAGAAGACCTGCTGGTATACTGTGATAAACTGCCAGGATGGCCGGACAAGGTCACGGTGATGCAGAAAAACTGGATCGGCAAAAGTGTGGGATCGGAACTGACATTTCAGGTTGCCGGCATGGAGGCCCAGATACCGGTGTTTACCACGCGTCCGGATACCATTTTCGGGGCCACCTTTATGTGCCTGGCACCCGAGCATCCCCTGGTGGAAACCCTGTGCAAAGGAACCAAACAGGAAAAGGATGTGGCAGCCTTTCTTGAAAAAGTCGCTGCCCAGGAGCGGTCCCTGGAGGGCCTGGAAAAATATGAGAAAGAAGGGGTTTTCACGGGCAGGCACTGCATCAATCCTGCCACAGGAGAAGAGATCCCCATCTATACAGCCAATTTTGTGCTCATGGGATACGGCACCGGTGCTATCATGTCGGTGCCTGCCGGAGACCAGCGGGATTTTGACTTTGCAAAAAAATATGGCCTCAAGATCCGTGTGGTGGTGCAGCCGGAAAAAGCCCCCCTGGATCCGGCTACCATGGAAACCGCTTATACCGGACCCGGGATCATGGTGAATTCCGGCCGGTTTGACGGCATGGACAGCGAAAAAGCCATTGAGGCTATCACAGACTGGCTGGCAGAGCAGGGCAGGGGAAAAAAGGCGGTCTCCTACCGTCTGCGGGACTGGGGCATTTCCCGCCAGCGGTACTGGGGGACGCCCATTCCGGTTATCCACTGCCCGGACTGCGGGGTGGTGCCGGTGCCGGAAGAGGACCTTCCCATAGAGCTGCCTGAAGATGCCAATCTGCTGGAAAAAGGCGGTTCTCCGCTGCCCGTCCTGGATTATTTCACCCATGCGGTCTGTCCTGCGTGCGGCAGCAAAGATGCCAGGCGGGATACCGATACCATGGATACCTTTGTGGAATCATCCTGGTATTATCTGCGGTACTGTTCTCCCAGGTTTGACAAGGGCATGTTTGATGCGCAGGCCGTAAAATACTGGGCACCGGTGGACCAGTATATCGGCGGGGTGGAACATGCTGTGCTGCATTTGCTGTATTCCCGGTATTTCATGCGGGTACTGCACCATTTTAACATGATCGATTTTAAAGAACCCTTTACCCGGCTGCTCACCCAGGGAATGGTGTGCAAAGAGACCATGACCTGTCCGGAACATGGGTATCTGTATCCTGAACAGGCCAGAAAGGAAGCCAACGATACATTTGTCTGCACCCGGTGCAGCAGGGAAGTTGACATCGGCCGGGTCATTAAAATGTCCAAGTCCAAAAAAAACGTGGTGGACCCCAATGACCTTCTGGAAAAATACGGGGCAGATGTCACCCGGCTTTTCTGTCTGTTTGCAGCACCGCCGGAACGGGATCTGGAATGGAGTGAAGACGGTGTCGAAGGAAGCAACCGCTTTATCAACCGGGTCTGGCGCTTGGCCATGGAATGTATGGACAAAATTGACAAGCAGCAGGTATCTGCGTTCACCGGGCCTGCGGCTGACCTGAAAAATCCGGCAGCCAGAGCCCTGTATATCAAAACACACCAGACCATCCAGAAGGTAACAGCAGATATTGATGAAAGCTTTCATTTCAACACGGCTGTGTCAGCGGTTATGGAGCTGGTGAATGCCGTATATGCGGTAGACCTGGACAGTGCTGACAACCAGATGCACTCAGTGGTACTGGCTGCCATGGAGAACATGGTGCTGCTGCTCAGCCCCATTGTTCCACATTTTTGTGAAGAATTGTTTGAGAAAATGGGACACCAGGGGTCTATTCTGGAACATCCCTGGCCCGTATTCCGCAAAGACAGCCTTGAAACAGATGAGGTGCTGGTGGTGGTTCAGGTGAACGGCAAACTGCGGTCCAGATTCAGCGTGGACGCTGACGCGCAGGAAGCTGCCATAAAAGATGCCGCCCTTGCAGATGACAAGGTGGCCAAACATATCCAGGACAGCCCGGTGAAAAAGGTCATCCTTGTGCGCAAAAAACAGATCCTTGTAAATATAGTGGTGTAATATGAAACTGAATGGCATGAAAAACAGTACTGTGGGAAAGGCAATCTGGACAATGGCGGGGATATTGCTGCTTGCCGGCTGCGGGTACCGTCTGGAAGGAGGCGGTTACCTTTACGAGGGGGTCACCCGTGTCGGGGTAGAGGTGTTTGAAAACAACAGCGGCCAGACCAGGGCCGGTATCGATTTTACCAATGAACTGATAAGGGAAATTCAGGAAGAAACAGATACACAGGTGATGGATCCAGCCGATGCCCCCCGCCGGATCAAGGGAATCGTGAAAGCCATTACCTTTTCTACCCAGTCAAGGTCTTCCACTGAAACGGTTGTTGAAAGAAGGGTAACTGCTGTTGTGGAAGTCCAGCTTCTGGACATTGACGGTGATATTCTCTGGTCTGTGAACAATTTTTCGTCGTCTGAGTCCTTTCTGGTGGGTGAGGACAATGTCAATGATGACTCCAATATCAATGAAGCCATCGCGGTAATTGCACAACGGGTTGCAGAGCGGATCGTCAGCCAGATGATGGCCAACTTCTAACAGAATGGGTACAATGCACAGACAGGATCTGCCCACAGGCACATTGTCTGTGCATTACAGCCGTCAGGCATTCACGAGTCTGGAAAGGCGTGAAATCTTTCTGGAAGCGGTTTTTTTATGGATGATGCCTTTCTGGGATGCTTTTTGAAGGGCGGACTGGTTCTGGCGCATCAATTCCACAGCAGTGTCATCACCGGCTGCTGTGGCTGCGCGCACCTTTTTTTCCAGGGTTTTCAGTGTGGTTTTTACCGATCTGTTTCTCTGTCGTCTGACCAGATTCTGTTTTGCCCGTTTTTTTGCAGATTTGTGGTTGGCCAATTTGCGTGTACTCCTTATATACGTCAATTACAGTGTATTATATTAATTTCAAAAGCAAACTATTATAAAATTTTTTGTTTTTTGTCAAGGAAAATATAGCATGTCTCTGGTTAAAAACACAGCTTCTGTCAGTGGTTTTACCCTTGTAAGCCGGATTTTCGGGGTCATCCGTGATGCCTTGATTGCCATGGTTATCGGCACATCCGCCCAGAGTGATGCTTTTTTTATTGCATTCAGGCCCTTTGACCTGCTTAGAAAACTGTTCTCCGACGGCATATTCAGTATTTCCTTTGTACCGCAGTTTTCCCGGTATCTGGAAACCGGCCGCAGAAAAGAGGCAGTTTCCATGGTGTTTTCCGCACTCATTCTTTTGTCTGCACTGGGGGTTTTTCTAATGGTCTCTGCTTTGCTGCTGGCACCCTGGATACTGCGGATGATGGCACCGGGGTTTGTGCCCGGAGGAGAACAATTTGCTTTCACCCTTGTGCTGTTTAAAATCATGATCCCCTATCTGTATATCATCATGGTGATCTCCCTGTGCATGGGGGTGCTCAACACCCTGGGCAATTTTTATGTACCAGCCATAACCCCCCTTGTGTTTAACCTGGTGGTAATTCTGTTCACCCTGTCTGCCACCGGGTATTTTGACATGCCGGTCACAGGGCTTGCCCTGGGTGTTGTTTTTGGCGGTCTGGTGCAGCTTGGGCTTCAGATTCCCTTTATGGTCCGTTGCGGCATGCTGAAACCTGTCCGGTTTGTATTGTGGCATCCCGGTGTTGTGCACAGTGCAAAAAAATTGATTCCCTGTATGGTGGGGGCAGCCCCCTACCAGGTGAATATTCTTGCAGCTTCCTTTTTTGCCTCTTTTCTGCCCGAAGGCAGCGTGTCTTTTCTCTACTATGCAGACCGGCTGGTGCAGTTTCCCCTGGCGCTGGTTGCGGTGTCTTTTTCCATTGTTCTGCTGCCTTTTTTTTCCAAAAAAGCAGCAGCCGGGAAGATGGATGAAATTGTGCCGGTATTTGATACCGGGGTCCGGCTGGTTATGTTTGCGGCCATACCGGCCATGGCAGGGCTCATGGTCCTTAATGGCCCCATTGTCCAGCTTTTGTTCGGCCAGGGTGCGTTTGGCGCCCATGCCGCTGCCCGGACAGCACAATGTCTGTTTTTTCTGGCAACAGGGTTGTGGGCCTTCATCGGATCCCGTGTTTTTGTCACCCTTCACTATGCAGTGGCAAGTTTTCGGGATCCTTTTTTTGCCGGCATCCTCAGCATATGTGCCAACCTTGTCTTTGCATCTGTGTTGACAGGCCCCATGGGGATTACAGGGCTGGCATTGTCTGTGTCCCTGTCATCTGCTGCCGGGTTTGTGTATCTGATTTTTCACCCCCCGGCACAGGTGCGGTTTTCACGCATCCAAATGGTTATTTCAGCTTGCAGAGCCCTTTTTTTATCTGCTATAATGGCATTTACCGTAAACTGGGCTGCAGGATTTCTCAT
This sequence comes from Desulfotignum sp., assembly GCA_011390615.1. Classification (GTDB taxonomy): domain Bacteria; phylum Desulfobacterota; class Desulfobacteria; order Desulfobacterales; family Desulfobacteraceae; genus Desulfotignum. The sequence goes on from JAABSB010000032.1 coordinate 17,971, forward strand.
CAACGATGCACACGGAAAGCTGCTGCTGGGTGCAGGGGTGATGGTCTGTGTGGCCCTTGGCATGGCAGTGGTTTTTTTTGCTGCCAGGGCCATGGGGTTTCCTGAGTTCGACATGGCAGCACAATTGGTGAAAAAGGGGGCAAAAACAGACTGATTCATATGGAAATAATTGAAAAAACAGGTTTTTTTATGGCTATTGCCCTCATGGTTGTACTCTTGTTTCTGATTGTGTTTTCTGAAAACGGGATCAGGGATTATGACCAGTTGAAAATAAAAAAAGCAGTTGTGTCATCCCGGATAGATGTTGCAAAACAGGAAAATGCAGGCCTGGAAAAACAGATCCTGCGGTTGAAACAAGATCTTTCATATATCAAACACCTGGCCAGGCATGAGCAGGGCATGGCAGAACCTGATGAATTGATTTTTAAACAAAAATAACACAAGGCAGAACCCATGGACCATGCATACAATACCCTGTCACTGGCAAAGGCATATGAAAGCCAGGGATATTATCAGGATGCAAAAGATATTTATGACAGCCTCAATGAAAAGTTTCAGGGAAAAGACACAGATATTCAGGCTGCCTGTACACGCATGAAAAAGGCTCTGGAAAATGTCGGATCCAGCGGTGTGATACAGACAAAACAAGATCCGCGTGTTGACATCAAACAAGGTGATGTCCGGGTGGCACACCATCTGGAAGAGTGGATCAGGCTGTTGGTCCTGCAAAAACGTCTGGGTCTGTTCCGGCGGATTCAGGCCAGGGTCTTGTAATGGATGAAGCGGGACCGGTATATCACCGGCTCAAAACAACGCGGAATCCCAGGCTGTTTCTGACAGCCACAGGCTTGTAAAAACTGCGAAAGGCACATCTCTGGTATTTGCCGTTCTGGAACCAGCCGCCCCCGCGGACAACCCTGTGATCCCCCTTTTTTCCCAGAGGATCTACAATATTATCCTTGTAGGTATCAGTCACAGGCCCTATACTTCTCCGCCATAAACTGTGGCTTTTGCATGCATCAGATACCCATTCCTGAACATTGCCGTGCATGTCGTAAAGCCCCCAGGCATTGGGCTGCAGCATCTTGACCGGATGGGGTTTAAAATCCCTTGGCGGGCCGGCCAGACCGGAATTGTAGCAATACCAGGCCGTGTTTATCAGTGTCGGTTCCGGATCGACACAGGAAATGGTGGTGATGGGGCCGGTGGCAAAGGCAGTGGTGGCGCCGGCCCGGCAGGCGTATTCCCATTCTGCTTCTGTGGGCAGGCGGTACCGGTTGGTGTTCTCAAGTTTGTTGAGAAATGAGATGAACTGCATGGCCTCATGCCAGGACACCGAATCCACCGGGTATCGGTTCCCCAGTTTAAATGCAGAGGGGTTGGGGGAAGCCAGGCGGTTCCACTGGCCCTGGGTGACCTCTGTTTCCCCCATATAAAAGCTTTTTGAAATGGTCACCCGGTGCTGTTTTTCATTCCTTTGCCGGCCTTTTTCAGATGGGGGGCTGCCCATGACAAACTGCCCGGCCGGAATCAAAACAAAGCGCATGCCGATCTGGTTGGTATAAATCCGGGTTTCATCAGCAAAACCATTTGCCATGCACAGGCATACAATGCAAAAACACAGCAGGGACGGCACAGTGTGGCGTACAAAGAAATTCATTGAAAAAATTCCTGAAAAATCGGGTAACAGGTTTGTATTAAAATCTTTTTACCATATACCCGGGGACCTGTCCAACCATGAAACAGATGATGCCCAAAAACTGCAAAAGAAAATTGTGTGAAATGGTTTCAAAAATATCTCCGGAATGGTATGAAAACAAAAAAACAAAGCCAGAAAACAGGAGCACGGTATGAAATCAAAAGACAAGCCAGGTGCAAGAACAGCCCCCGCACAGTCCAGTGGTAACCGTAAAAAAAAGCCTGCCCCCAAAGGGCCCATGGCTGCCGGGTCATCTTTGCTCAAGAAAAATGAATTCACCCTGATCATTGCCGGCGCACTGGTTGTAACCCTGGTGGTGTTTTTTATATTTTTCAGGTCATCTGATTCACAGACAAAGGCAGTGTCTGCTTCTTCTTTAGAGACTGTGCCCGAAGATCTGGAAGAACGGCTGGCATCACTGGAATCTGCCTTGGAAAACATGCAGGCCAAATTATCATTTGCTGTGGGTGACGGAAATGATACCACCCTGGATGCGGCCCTGGCCCGGATACAACAGCAGGTGTCCCGGATAGAAGCTGCTGCCCAGATAAAATTTGATTCTCTGACCGAACGGATGGGAGATCTGGAACAAAAACTGTCCGCTGTCAGCAAAATGACGGCAGCACCGGAACCTGTAACAAGCCAATCTCAAGAAACCAGGCCTGTGGTAAAAAAATCCACAGCCGTGCAGGAGAAAAAATCCGCCGGCATATTTCATACCGTGAAAAAAGGGGAGACCCTGTGGAGTATTTCACAAAAATACAACACCACTGTGGCGGCGCTGCGCAAGCTCAACAACCTGGCCCCGGATGCTGATATCTATCCGGGCACCAATATAATGGTGCGCTGACGATTTACCGGCTGGCTGATGGCTGCATTACTGCCTTGTACCAGGCCCTTTGACCAGCCTGACCAGGTCAGCCACCTGCTGGATATCCTTGATGCCGAAACTGGTTTCCACACCTGATGAGATGTCCACACCCAGGGGATCGGCATCAGCCATGGCTTTTGTGATATTGGTGCAGGTCAGCCCGCCGGCCAGCAGTACCGGATATTGGGCGGATATTTTCCGGGCCAGGCGGTAGTCCCAGGTTCTGGCATTTCCCCCGGGTAATTGTCCCAGCCCGCATTCCACCAGAAGACAGTCGGCAGCTGCATAGGTATGCACGGTATCCAGACCAGGAGACCCGGCGGCAAAAACCGCTTTTGTCACGGTCAGGTTTTTTTTCTTCAACGCATCCACAAGATCCGGTGATTCCCTGCCATGGAGCTGCACCCCTGTCAAGGCGCAGGCGGATACATGGGCCATGATCGTTTCCATGCCGGCATTTACAAACACCCCCCACACCGGCACATGGGCAACAAGGGTTTTGGCAACCTGCGCGGCCCGGGATATTTCCAGGTGCCTGGGGCTTTCGGGATAAAACACCAGCCCGATAATATCTGCCCCAGCCCGGATGCAGGCGTGTGCATTGTCTGGATCTGTGAGACCGCAGATTTTGATGAACGGAGAATGGTCCGGCAGGGATTGAAAACGGGATGGGACCATGGGCTTAAGCATCCTGTAAAAGGGAGTGAATAAATGCCTTGCGGTCTGTTGCCCGGACAATGCTTTCTCCCACCAGAAAATTGTATATGCCGGCATCCACAGCATTTTTTATATCCTGGCGGCAGGAAATCCCCGAGGCTGCCACCGGCACGATATCTGCGGGAAGAACAGCTACGACCCGCAGGGCGGTGTCAGGGTTCACTTCCAGCGTGGCAAGGTTTCTGTTGTTGATGCCCACCACCCTGGCACCGGTGCCAAGGGCCTGTTCACATTCCCATTCAGAAGACACCTCCACCAAGGGCTCCATGTCCAGCTCCCTTGCAAGGATTGTATAGTCTGCCTGCTGGTTCCGGGACAAAAGGGTGGTGATGAGCAGCACGGAACCGGCCCCTGCCTGTTTTGCTTCATAGATCTGGTATGCGCTGATGATAAAATCCTTGCGCAGTACCGGAAGACGGGTGGCAGTGCAGGCGGTTTTCAGATCCTTGAGGCTGCCTTTGAAATACACCTGTTCGGTGAGCACGGATATGGCCCTGGCCCCTGCCTTTTCACAGTCCCTGGTATAGGTGAGTAAATCCAGGTCCAGGCAGATATCTTTTTTTGATGGAGAGGCTTTTTTGATCTCCGCAATGATGCCCACATCATGTGGGGTGCTTTGGGCCATGGCTTTGTAAAAGTCCGCCCCTGCAGGGAGTTTTTCCGCTTCTTTGCGCAGAACAGCCAAAGGCAGGGTGCGGCGGTTATGTGCCACCGCATCTTGTTTGATTTGGACCATGGTTTTTAAAAACCCTTGGGGTTTCATTTCATGCATTCTCCCGGGTGAATTGCACCAGATCAGCAAGTTTCTGTTCTGCCTTGCCTGTGTCAACAGCAGCAGCTGCCAGCTGGATCCCCTGGTGGATGTCAGCGGCAGCACCGGCTGCCACAAGACCGGCACCGGCATTGATCAGAACAATATTTCGCTTCGGGCCTTTTTCGCCGGCCAGAACAGACTGAATAATGGCGGCATTGGTGTGCACATCCCCGCCCTTGAGGTCTTCTGGATCATCATAGTCATCAAAATACTGCAGCGGATCCAGGTCATAGGTTTTGATATGGCCGTCCGACAGTTCAGATACCCGGGTCAGATCTGTGGTGGTGATCTCATCCATGCCGTCATGGCCGTGAACGACAAAGGCCTTTTCCACACCCAGCAGCTTGAGTGCCTTGGCAAACATCTGGGTAAGGTGGGGGGCATACACACCCAGGATCTGGCAGGAGGCGGCAGCCGGGTTGGTCAAAGGGCCCAGCATGTTGAAAATGCTGCGGATACCGCATTCTTTCCTGGCCTGGGCCGCATATTTCATGGCCCCGTGGAAAACCGGGGCAAACATGAAGCCGATGCCGATGTCGTTCACTGCCTCTTCCACGATTTCCGGATCAAGGTCCAGGTTGACCCCCAGGGCTTCGAGCACATCTGCACTGCCGCATTTACTGGAAACGCTCCGGTTGCCGTGCTTGGCCACGGTGATGCCTGCACCTGCCACCACAAAGGCGGTGGCAGTGGAGATGTTAAAGGAACCTGACGCATCTCCCCCTGTACCGCAGGTGTCGATCACCTTTTTGGACACTGCCTGGATGCGCCGTGCTCTGGTGCGCATGGCCCGGGCTGCACCGGCCAGCTCTTCAAAGGTTTCTTTTTTGGTGGCCAGGGCTGCCATGAAAGCCCCCACCTGGGCCGGGGTGATGGTGCCGGAAAAAATATCTGTGATCATGTCTGCGGCCTGGTCCTGGGTCAGGTCCCGGCCTGCGATGATGCGGTTGAGAAGATGGGTGAAATTCATTTGGCAGCCCCTTTGATGAAGTTGCGGATCAGGCGTTTGCCCACCGTGGTCATAAAGGATTCCGGGTGAAACTGAACCCCCTGGGTGGGGTGGTGCCGGTGGCGGATTCCCATAATCTCCCCATCATCGGTTCTGGCTGTGACCACAAGGCAATCCGGCAGATCTGATTCCTGCACAGCAAGGGAATGGTAGCGCATGACCGGAAAAGGGCGCAAAAGCCCTTCAAAAATATAGGTGCCGTCAGCTGTGACGACCGATGTTTTGCCGTGCATGATCCTGCGGGCGTGGACAATGGTTCCCCCGAAGCTCTGGGCAATGACCTGGTGGCCCAGACAGACCCCCAGGATGGGAATTTTACCCGACAACTGCCGCACCACATCCAGGGACACACCGGCATCATCCGGCCTTCCCGGGCCGGGGGAAATCACAATGGCGCCGGGATTCATCTGTGCAAGATCTGAAACTGTGATCCTGTCATTTCTGAACACCTCCACAGTTACCCCGGTATGCAGCAGGTAGTGGACAAGGTTAAAGGTAAAGGAATCATAATTGTCGATAATGACAACCTGCATGTTTTTTAGTCTCCATTTGTATGGGAAAGGGCGAATTTCAAGGCGGCTTCCACGCTTTTGGCCTTGTTCCTGCATTCCTGCAGTTCTGCGGCCGGGTCTGAATCATGGACAATGCCGGCCCCTGCCTGGACTGTCAGGGTATTGTCTTCCATGACAGCGGTTCTGATGGTGATGGCAAAATCCATGTTCCCGGTAAAGGAGATATATCCGGCAGCACCGCCATATACCCGCCTTGGGCGGTTTTCCAGGCCGGAAATGATCTCCATGGCACGGATTTTCGGAGCACCTGTAAGGGTGCCGGCCGGAAAGGCGGCCCTGAACAGGTCCAGGGCATCATATCCAGGCGTAAGATCACAGGTGATGTTGGATACCAGGTGCATGACATGGGAATAGCGTTCAATGACCATGGTATCAGTCACCTGGACAGTGCCCGGTTCCGCCACCCGGCCCAGATCGTTTCTGCCCAGATCTATGAGCATGATATGCTCGGCTTTCTCCTTTTCATCCGAGAGCAGTTCATCTGCCAGGGCCAGGTCCTGCTGCTCTGTGACGCCCCTGGGACGGGTGCCGGCAATGGGCCTGAGGGTGGCCACCCGGTTCTCCAGCCTCACCATGGTTTCCGGGGATGACCCGGCAATGACCATGTCTGTGAAATTCATGAAAAACATATACGGAGAGGGGTTGATATACCGCTGGGCCCGGTAGAATAGAACCGGGTCCAAGCTGGTTGTGCAGGAAAAGGGTAGAGAATACACAGCCTGGAAAATATCGCCTTCCAGTATGTGGTGCTTGATGGTCTTGACCCCGTCCAGGTACTGGTGGTCGGGAACCTGGCAGGCAAGCGCCACAGGCGGTGTTTTCAAAGATTGCGGAGTCCCGGCAGGGGTGTGGATAACGGCCAGCAGGTGTTCAAGGTCCTGACATGCCTGGTCAAAAGCGGTATCCGTGGCTATATCATCATCCAGATAACAGATCTGCACACAGGTTACGGTCTGCTGGATATTGTCAAAAATGATCATCTGGTTGGGAATGAGAAAATGGGCATAGGGGGTATTTTCCGGCAGGGATACCGGGATATTTTCAAAAAAAGCGACCATTTCATAGGTCACATACCCGGTCAACCCACTCCAGAACCGGGGAAGTTCCTTTATTTCTGCAGGATCGTATGCCTGGATAATCTGTCTGATTATCGCAAGGGGATCGTTGTTATGGCCAATGGTTGTGCTTCGGGCGCAGGCGGTGTTTTTACCGGTGATAAGTTCCACATGATCGGAAAACACCCGCAGGCTGCCGTGGGCACGTACCCCCAGAAAACTGTATCTGGCCCAGCGCTCTCCGCCCTCAACACTTTCCAGCAGAAAACATGCCGTGTCCCTGGCATGAAACTTTTGCAGAAGTGATACCGGGGTGTGGGTATCTGCCAGGATCCGGGTGCACACCGGTACCACATTGTGGGTTCCGGCCAGGTGTGAGAATCCTTCTCTGTCCGGAAATCGGGAGATGATCATGGCAGCCTCCCCGGGGCAAACCCATGCCCGGGTACCGGTGTAAGGGACAGGGTGATTATATGGGACCGGCTGATATGGTGGGATATCTGTTTACAGGCCTTTGCAATATGTGTCATACAGGTTTGTTTCATGGTGTTTTTGCAGTCCGGGTTTTGCTGTGGTTACAGGTTGACGCGCAAATTAAACGATTTGCCGGAGGTTGTCAAGACAAATGTTTCTATAAACAGAAACATTTGTCTTGACACACACTGACCCGCCCCTGTGCCGGAAAAGTCTCCGCATGAACTAAAACGCATTATTATTCTAACACAGGAAACCCGCAACCCAGATGCTCCTCCTCATTTTCTTGTTTGTTTAACAGAAACTGAGGAATAACGCACTAAACCAGACCGCCGAGGGCTACGGTGACGGCCTCCCCGTTGACTCCGCTGGATTCTTCAGATGCCAGGAAGGCGATCACCTCAGCCACCTCCTTGGGTGTTACCACCCGGCCCGCCGGATAAAGGGCCGCCCTTTTTTTCCATACTGCTTCCAGGGTGATACCCTGCTGCGCGGCTTCTGCCGCAGCCGAAGCCTCAGCCATCGGGGTTCGCACCCATCCGGGCAGCACTGCATTGGATGTTACGCCATGGGATCCGGCATCCCGGGCAATAGATCGCA
>JAABSB010000033.1 GCA_011390615.1 Desulfotignum sp.
TTGTCCATCAAATCATAGGGGCCGATATAGGCCAGGTGATGGCCATTTTGATCGATGATCCCCAGATCTATGATGTAAGGCTGTTCCCGGTTCATGTTTTCAAATATGGTCATGAGACTGCCGGACTGCTGCAGGTCCTTCTTTGAATGGGTATCGGCCACCAGACGGAGCTTGGTGCTCTGTTCTTTGAGAAACTGCTCGATGAACCGGCCGTGATTGGCAACCTGTTCCTTGAAGGCGTTGACAATGCGGGTTTGGGCAAAATAGGAATAATGGATGTTCAGGCCCCATCCCACCAGCAGGAGGGGTACAATGGAACAGACAATGGTGAGCAGCGTGAACCGCCGGAAAAGATACCGGTAAGAGTTCTTTTCCGGCGGGTTCAGCGCGGTGTCCGGTGTTATGGTATTGGTTTCATGGCCGTTCATTGGTTTTATCCTGTATTGACAGTATGGTGTCACAAGTGACAGGGTTTCATGCGGTTACCAATACAGATAATCAAAAAACGTGCCATATGCCATACAATTTGTTGATAGATATAAATTATTGTAATTATTTAATATTAATTCTGATAAAGGTATGGTGAGCCTGGTTGGGAAGGCAGAACGGCAAAGGATGTCAATTTCTGGTGGACACCTGGTGGACAGGGATTGTTTCAGTATGGCCCACTTCAGAGATGGCGGGTCATACGTGTCTGTAAGCACAGAGCCTGCCCGACGGCTTTGGAAATCAGGCTTCATACTGAACCGGACGTCTTTCATCCAAATAAAGAGACTGGCTGTTTGGCATTGTTTTGTAAAAGGGCATAAAACTTGCTACATTATCCAGACGGGATTCAGATGGAACCATATCATGTGAACATGATGTGTCAATCAAACCAGTCAGGATGGAATCATGATCAAGAACAAATATGAGATTATAGATAAAGACAGGGTGCTTTCATTGATCAAAAACAAGGATACCGTCGCATTTTCCGGATTTTCCCCTGCCGGCGGTGCCAAGGTCGTTCCCAGAATTCTGGCGGAACATGCAGCAGCAAAACACAGTCAGGGCAAAGATTTTCGTATCAGGGTGCTCACCGGGGCATCGGCCGGAGATTACATTGACAATGATCTGGCAAAGGCCAATGCCATCCAGTGGCGGGCTCCTTATCAGGGCGGCAGGGAGCTGCGGGACCAGATCAACCGCCAGGAAGTGGAATATGTGGATATGCACCTGTCCCACCTGGCCCAGACCGTGAGTGCCGGTTTTTTCGGCAAAGTGGATGTGGCCGTGGTGGAAGCCACGGAGATCACCCCTGACGGGCGGGTGTACCTGACCACTTCCATCGGGGCCTCCCCCACCTGGCTGGCCTGTGCCAATAAAGTGATAATCGAAATCAACCATCACCATTCCCACCGGTTGCGGGAACTGGCGGATATTTTCATCATCCCTCCGCCCCCCAGGCGTTCTCCCATCAATGTGCATACGCCCCTGACCCGGATCGGGTGGCCCTATTCCCAGGTTGACCCGAAAAAAGTGGTGGGAATCGTTGAAAATAATCAGCCAGATCAGGTGGGAGCCTTTGGGTCTGAAGATGTGGTGAGCCGAAAGATCGCAGATCATGTGATCCGGTTTCTGCTGGAAGAAAAACAGGCCGGCCGGATCCCTGAACAATTTTTCCCCTTCCAGGCCGGGGTGGGCAATACAGCCAATGCTGTGCTGGCCGGGCTGGGGCATCATCCTGATATCCCGCCGTTTTATATGTATTCCGAGGTGTTCCAGGATGCCATGGTCGACCTGATGTTAGAGGGCAAACTGCTGGGAGCATCCGCCACAGCTCTGACTGTTGTGCCGGAAAAATTAATCCAGATCACGGATAATATGGATTTTTTCGGAAGCCGCATCGTGCTTCGGCCCCAGGAGATATCCAACCACCCCGGCATTATCCGGCGCTTAGGGGTGATTGCCATGAACACGGCCCTGGAAATGGACATATACGGCAATGTTAACTCCTCCCATGTTTTCGGCACGCATGTCGTGAACGGGGTAGGGGGCAGTGGCGAGTTTACCCGGAACAGCCATCTGTCCATCTTCATGACCCCGTCCGTGGTAAAAGGAGGTAAAATCTCTTCGGTGGTGCCCATGACACCTCATGTGGACAACAACGAACATTCCGTGCAGATCGTGGTCACGGAACAAGGCCTGGCAGACCTGCGGGGCCTGGGACCCATGGAACGGGCCAAAAAAATCATCAACACCTGCGCCCATCCGGCCTATCGGCCCTTTCTGACCGATTACCTGAAACAAAGCCCCAGGGGGCACATCTGCCATGATCTTTCCCGGTGTTACGAACTGCACCGGAACCTGATGACAACCGGGGCCATGCTGCCGGATCGGACAGATTTTTAGTGCACGGGCCGGTTTCAGGGGATGGCCGGCCAGAAAGTTCTGTGGAGATCCATGGATTTTTTCAGTTCCGGCACGCTGCCGGGTTTTTCCGGGGTCATCCGGCGAATTTTACCGGGCTCAGGGTGGGCAGATCCACCAGCTCCTGGATTACCCGTAGCCCACATTCGCGAATGCCCCTGATGCTGTATCCGCCCTCCAGCACAAAGATGATCCGTCCGCTGCAGACCTTGGCTGCCAGTTGTTTGAGCATGTGGTTTATCAGAGCATACCCGTCCGGGGTGACATTCATTTGTCCCAGCGGATCCTGGGCATAGAGATCAAACCCCAAAGCCACCAGGACCATGTCCGGCTGAAACTGTCCGTCCCCCGGGCCATCCTGCAGAACCCCATGGCCCGACCGGGTTCTGCAGGATGGCCCGGGGGACGGAAATCAAACCCGATGTTTTCATAAAATCTTTCAGCCCCGATCTCCGCATCCAGATCGATTTCTGATGCCCTGGGAAAAAGTTTTTCAACAAAAGCCAGGCACCTGCCATCAAAAAGGTGCCGATTCCCCTGATCCTTAGATAATCAAGGGTCTGTTGATCCAGGGGAAGTCCGTTGACCGTGGCCACATAATGGATCTCGAGCCCGGTGTAGAACAAGCGTTTTTTCCCTTCAGATACATCATCCCGCTTTTCTTCCCCCGGTTGACAGCGGTAAAAAACCGTTGGGATGCGCCGCTGAAAAACAGGTTTAGTACAAACCGCAAATGGAAAAACTCCAGGTTCAGCTGTGCCAGGGCTGTGGATGAAAAGGGAAACAGAATAAAATGACAGGCAACGGATTTCTGCATTTCAACGGAATACTGCCGGTCCTTCAGAAAGATATCCATACTGCGGCCGGCAGCCATGCGGCTTATTTTCAGAAGCTGCTGGTCCAGCAGCTGGATGAGATGCAATTTTTTCCCCCGCTGCAGGGACAGAGTTCTGAGATGATAGGACCAGTGCAGCAGCACCGGCCAGTAACCCGGCTGCCAGCAGTATCAGGCGGAAAACCGGTGATGAACCCCGGTACAGTAACCACAGGGCCAGACCGGCAACCGCACCTGCAAGCGGTACCAGGGAAATGCATACTGTGGAAATCCGTGCCGGCCTGTGGCGTGGATAGGGGCTTTGGAACGGGCTGGGGGCAGGTTTATCCATTTTCATGTCCCCTGTTTTCATGTCCCCTGTTTTCATGGTTCGTCGATATATGATACAGGATGTCTTTCAGCAGGATGATACCCATAAACCGGTGTCTGCCTGCAATACCCATGGCATTGCCAGTTATGTTGAGCTGCACAAAATTGAAATTCCCAAACTGTATGTGATAAACTATTTTTCATCTTGAAGCTCCGATCTAAAAATATCGGGCTATCCCTATTCCCGTTATTTTACGGAAAGGAACTTTTTTCCAGCAGCCTGGAAAACAAAGACTCCAGCACAGGCCGGGCCGCTGGAATCAGGCCTTTTTCCCGATAAAGGAGATTACCGGCACACACCAGTTCCCTGTCGATGAATGTCAGTTCCGACTCAACCTGACGTCGGATGTGGCGGGCAATGACTATCTGTTGATCATTGAACTGTTTTCTGGCCATATCACCAAGATGCCGGGCAGCCCGCATATCCAGTCAGGCACTGGCACCCAGATAGAGCATGGTGGCGATTATGACACAAGTAATCACTTTGCGGACATTCCGGTTTCCCTGAAATATGTTCAGAAGTTGCATTGAACGGTCAGTCAGAGTTTTCAGGTGTTCCATTTGGATTGTGTCCCATGTTCATGGCCTCTGGTGCATGCCAAGGATTGCCGCCAAAAGGTTTCACGCCCCTGAACCATTTATCGCAAGGGGCGTGAAACAGCGTATATGAATTTTATGTGCTTTTCCCGGACCGATGTCCGGCACCGGTCCGGCCTGCTGCTCCGAAGTGTTTCGGAAAGATAGGATCACTCGACAGGCAGCATGCCCCTTTCCAGGATCAGGTCCCTGCCTTTGTCGGATGTGAGGAAATCCACAAAAACCTTGACAGTGCCGGCAGGTTCACCTTTGGTCACCAGATAAAACATCTGATAAAAGGGGTAATCAACATCCCCGGGTTTGGTTCCGTCTATCTGGACCACCTTCACCTTGGGATGGGTGATCTGGGCGCCCCTGGAGATAAAGGACACTGCACCCGGAGGCAGAGATTCAATGGCTTCCAGCACCCGGGTGGAGGTGTAGGTCATGTAATCATAGTACACATCGTTGTGGCGCATCACCTGGCGCCTGAAATTTTTGTGGGCACCGGTCTGTTCTCCGGGCACCACCAGGGTGACGGCCATATCAGGACCGCCCACCTCTTTCCAGTTGGTGACATTGCCTGAAAACAGCGACTGAAGCTGTTCTGTAGTCAGTGTATCCACAGGGGTGGACTGATGGGTGATCACCGCCAGGGGATCTTTGGCAAAAGGGATTGCCACGAGTCCGAAATTCTTTTCCCGTTGGGAAAGAGGGCGGACAGAACTGGCCACATCGGTCATATCCTGTAGCAGCCGGTAAACGCAGGACTGGGATGATGCCACAAACAGGTCTACGGCAATGCCGGTATCCTTTGTAAAGGTCTTCAGCCTGCTATTTTCGAACGCCTCAAACACCTGGGCTGAAGCACTGTACCGCAGTGACTGGCCCGCGCCAGCAGTCACGGGCACCATCAGTGACAATACCAGCAACCCCACGCCCATTAAACATAATCTAACCATAAATTTTTTCATGCTCGTACCTCCATTGTAATTCAGTTATCCGGGTTTTAGGCAAAAACCTCAAATTTTTTCTGCCTGTTTTGATATTTCATAAATTCAATTTGTATGCCAGACACTGAAAATTGTTTTTTTATTATTATAACTATTTGTTTTTAAATAATTTTTATACATATAAGCATGTATTGGTTTCAAGAGAATCCTGGCCATGGGACAGGCGTAAAAAAAATCCCGTCATGTTTTTTTCCCGTTCGTAAAAAAACATGACGGGATGATTCCGTAAATTTATAAAAAAGAGGGATCAAACCAATCCATGGGTGAGACGCTGTTTTTGGCCGGCCTTGGTTCACCGGGTGTCAAAATAGTACATGCCTTCGTTGTTGGTCCCGTCCGCAGAAAAAGCTGGGGGTTCGGCGTAAGCGTCTCTGGCAATTTTTCCGAGCCTGGCCAGCCGTTCCAGAGATTTTCTGAAAGCATGGATATCCGCCATGAGTTCTTCCAGTGCCGTATTCAGATGTGTTGGGTCCTGTTTCAGATCGTTCAGGTTTTCTTTCATCAGGCCGATGAAGGAAAAATAGGTCTGGGCCAGGTTGTTGATGGAGTCTGCCAGTCCTTTCATGGTCCTGCGATAGGTTTCGATCTCTTTTTTATGGAGGGTGACAGCGATATCGTGAATGATATAATCCGGTATTCCAGGGAATCAAATTCTTTAACAATGATATCATTATAAAAACGCATCACCCCGTCAAAATCATCCGGATGGACAATGTCAAAAATGTGAAATGAACCAGAGGTAAACGCCTCCGATGGGATGGCGCACAGTTTTTCCGTGGCGTTGGAAATATTGACGATCCGGGTACAGTCTTCCGGGGCGGTGGTCAACACCACCTCAGGGATAAGGTCCAGTAACTTTTTGAGTTTGTTCCGTTTTTTTCTTCGTTCGGTGATATCAGAGACCGAAGCCAGGATGTTGATTTTCTTTTCATGGGTGAGAGTGCGGGCGTTCATTTCAACCATATATTCATTGCCGGAACGGTTCTTGAAAGAAAATTCCGTGGTGTCTTTCACAGTCCCTAAAGATTGGATCAAATGCAGGAAAAATCGCTCCACCCGCTGCTTGTCCTGACGAACCACGAATTGTGTAAAAAGCATGCCGGTCAGGGCGTGATTGTCAACGCCGCTGAGTTCGGCAAAGCTGTTATTGGCGAAGGCGATTCTTCCATTTTTTCCAATAAGAACAACCCCTTCAGTGATCATGTCCAGCAATGCTGCTGTATCAATTTTTTATAAGGGCTCATTTTTATTTTTTTACCTCCAGAATTCCGGCACCACCAGAATAATGACGGTATAGATTTCAAGCCGTCCCAGCAGCATGCACCAGGTCAGCACCCATTTGGCCATGGCCGGCAGGTGGGCGAAGTTTTCCGCAGGCCCCACGGTGCCGAATCCCGGTCCGATATTGCCAAGGCAGGATGCAACAGCCCCCAGGGCGGTGACAAGATCCAGGCCCATGGCAGCCAGAACCGCACTGGCGGCCACAAATAAAAACATATACAAGGCCAGAAACCCCATGATGGACCGGAGCACATCTTCTGAGACAACCATCCGGTTGAGCTTGACATGGCGGATGTTTCTGGGGTGGATAAGCCGGAACAGTTCCCTGTAAGCAAACTTGAAACACACAATCAGCCGGGCGATTTTCATGCCGCCGCCCGTGGATCCGGCTGAACCGCCCATGAACATGCAGGCAAACAGAATCACCTGGCTCAGTCCCGGAAACAGCTCATAATCAGCCGTGGCATATCCGGTGGTGGTGAGAATGGAAACCGCCTGAAAGGATGCGAACCGGAAAGCTGCGGCAAAAGAGTCATACACCCTGCCGTGGATGTCCAGGGTGAGTACCAGGGTGAACAACAGGGCAAGACCCAGAAAGACCTTACATTCCGTATCCCGGAAAAATGCCAGGGGTTTGCCCCGGAGCATCTGAAAATGCAGCGAAAAGTTGATGCCTGCCAGGACCATAAACACCACAATCACATAATGGATATAGGCGCTGTCATAGTGGGCAATGGATGCATTTTTAGGGGAAAAACCGCCGGTGGGCATGGTGGTCAGGGCATGGCAGATTGATTCAAACACCGGCATCCCGCCTATGGTTAAAAGCCCTCCCAGCAGAATTGTCAGGCCGGCATACACCATCCACAGAATTTTGGCGGAATCACTCAGGCGCGGGGCCAGCTTGTCAGGCACCGGACTGGGCACCTCTGCCTTGTACAGCTGAATCCCGCCCACCCCCAAAAAAGGCAGAATGGCCAAAGACAGCACAATGATGCCCATGCCCCCCAGCCACTGGATCAGGCTCCGCCAGAACAGAAGGCTGGGGGAGGCCGTCTCGATATTGGTCATGACCGAGGAGCCGGTGGTGGTGAATCCGGAGATGGATTCAAACACAGCATCGGTCACCGAAGAAAAATCCGGGGAAAAATAAAAGGGCAGGGCGCCGAACACCCCGATGGCTGTCCAGCTTAAGGCCACCACAGCCATGCCTTCTTTCTGGTTGATAAACGGGGCATCTTCATCCATATGCCGGGACAGCAGTTTGAGCAGCAGTCCGGCTGTTGCCGTGATTACCATGGCCCACATAAAACAGATGTGGGCCCCGTCCCTTAAAATAAGGCTCACCAGCAAAGGGATTGCCAAAATAAGGGCCAGTACCAGCAGAAAGATACTCACAATGCCTGAGATATACCGCCACCGCATTTAAAAGAATTCCAGTTTCACAGTCAGCAGTTTTTCCATTTTTTTGACAGCCTGCTTGACCGTGAACACTATGATCTGGTCTCCAGGGGTTACCACACTGTCTCCTGCGGGGATGATGATGGTGCCGTTCCGGATGATGCACACCAGCAGTGCGCCTTTGGGCATATGTATGTCTTTCAGGGGCCGGTCCGTGATGTCCGAGGTTTCCAGGGCAATGGCCTGGATAAATTCCCCGCGTTCCCCGAATATGGAGATATCAGACAGCACCTTTCCCTGTCTGACATTCTGGAGGATGGAACTGACCGCAGACAACCGGGGGGAGACCACCTTTTCAATGCCGATGGTGGACAAAAACGGATAATAACTGGATTTGCCGATGCGGGTCACCGTGTTTTCCACCCCCAGGTTCTTGGCCAGCAGCGACACCAGTACATTGGTTTCATCATCATCTGTCACTGAGATTACAGCATCGATCTGGTTGAGGTTTTCCTCTAAAAACAGCTTCTGGTCAGATCCATCTCCATGGAGCACAACGGTTTTGTCCATCTGTTCCGCCAGCTCCAGGCACCTGGTTTTGCTGGCTTCAATCAGCCGGGTCTTGATGCCCTCTTCTTCCATCTGTCTTGCAAGCCGGGCACCGATGCGGCCGCCCCCAACAATCAGGGCACTTTGTATGGGTTTGACCTGGATGCCGAAGATTTTCAGGGTATCGCGAATCTGGTCTGCGTGGCTGACAAAATACACCAGGTCCCCCGGGAAAATACTGTCGTTTCCCCGGGGTACTATCACTTCGTTATTACGGATAATGGCGGCGATCAAGGGCCGGGTATCACCGAACCGTTCCTGAAAGTCCTTCAGACACATACCGGCCATGACCGAGGCTGAATCAATACGGATGCCGATATAACGGACCTTTCCGTCGGCAAAATCTCCGGCATCCAAGGCCTGGGGGATATCCACCAGCCTTCGGATGGTTTTGACCACTTCGATCTCCGGGTTGATGATGGTGTCGATGTAGGGGATCTGGTTTTTAAAGATGTCGTGATACGCATCAAAATCAGTATTTCTGATGCGTGCCAGTTTTTTTGTGGACGGGGACAGCATATTGGTGACCAGGCAGGCGGTGAGGTTGATCTCATCACTGTCGGTAACGGCCAGCAGAATGTCAGTTTCCTGTATCCCAGCCTGGGTCAGAATTGCAGGGCTGCTGCCGGAGCCTTCGATCACCTGGACGTCCAGGTCTTCAAAGAGCACCCGGGCCAGGTCCGGGTTTTTTTCAATAACCACCACCTGCTTGTTTTCCAATGCCATGCGCGAGGCAATGTTGTATCCGACCTCTCCGGCCCCCACTATGATGATTTTCACGTCATTTCTCCTGCTGACTCCTGGTTGCCCGGCAACCCTCTGTGCTGTGACTGTGTCAAACCAGAGAACCTGCTATGCCATGATATCACAGACTATGTCAAACAGGTCAGCCAGCCGTAGAATTCCCACAACCCGCTTTTTTTCCACCACCAGTAAAGACTGGTGACAGCCGATGATGAACTGGTGGACCGCCTCGGACACAGGGGCATCGATATGGACGTATTCCCCTTTGGAAGGGGTGTACATGATATCTTTGACAGGGGTTTTTGCGGCCTTTGCCACCAGGGTGTCCATGGATTCATGCCACAGGCTGTACTTGTCCACCAGAGAAGAGAGAAACTCCTGGTTGAACCCGAAATGGGACAGGCTCACGCTGCCTGCCTGTTCGGTGCCGGCAAACTGCCGGTATTTGGGCTCCAGGGCCTTGAGGATCTCCCGGATTCCCAGTTTTCCGATGACATGGTGATCGGCATCATACACCAGTAAGGCACGGTGCTTGTGGTTCAACTGTTTCTCCGCGTTGGACTGTTTCAATGCCCGGATGGCACCGGCCAGATTTTCCGTATCCGCTACCGTGGCGTAATCAGACAGGGTAATCATCAGATTTTTGACTTTTTTTGCCTTCATGGTGTTTTTTCCCTGAAACTTTTTGCCTTCTGCCCGATGCAAGGCGTGTATGTGTGCAATGCACCGGGCCGGACAGAAGGGTTAACTTATGAGAATCGGCATGCCCAGCAGGGGCCAGATCAGCAGCACGGCCAGGGCCACCAGGGCCATGAGCAGAATACTGGCCGGGATGCCGTAGCCGAAGAACTCCCCGCTGGTAAACTGGCCGGAGTTGTAGGCAATGGCATTGGGGGCTGCTCCCACCAGGAGCAGGAACGGCATGCCGGCGGTGACCAGGGCGGCAAATACGATAACTTCCGCTGCAACCCCCAGGTAGGGCGCCACAACCAGGGCCACGGGCACGGATATGGCAATGGCGGCCACATTCATGATAAAGTTGGTCATGAGCATGACAAAAAAGGCAATGGC
Organism: Desulfotignum sp.; assembly: GCA_011390615.1. GTDB lineage: Bacteria > Desulfobacterota > Desulfobacteria > Desulfobacterales > Desulfobacteraceae > Desulfotignum. The sequence continues at coordinate 10,309 of JAABSB010000033.1, forward strand.
CATGACAAACACAAACCAGTGGGCTTCGGCGAAAAACCCCAGCCAGTTGATGGCCAGCCATTCAGCGGCCCCGGTCTGCCACAGGCAGAACCCCATGCTCATGGCACCGGCAAACAGCAGGATGATGTTCCAGGGTACATCTTCCAGGTCCTGAATATCCAGGATGCCCACAATGAAAAACAAAATAGTTGATACCAGAAGGACGGCAGCCTTGTTGAACGGTTTTAATGCCGGGATGAAAGACTGCAGGGAAAGAAACAGGATCACACCGAAGATGATGGCAGTGGCGATGATTTCATGGCGGGTGAACGCTCCCATCTCATCACTGAGCTGCCGGGCTTTTTCCCGAAGCCCCGGGATCACGGCTTTTTCCGGTTTGAAAAACACCATGAAAAAGCCCCAGAGTACAAACACCATGATCCACCCGATGGGAAACATGTAATAGGTCAGTTCAAAAAAGGTGACGGTCTTGTTGGTGATCTCTTCGTAAAAGCCTAAGGCCACAATACCCCGGGCCGCCCCCAGCAGGGTCACGATACTGCCGGCCCCGGCCACAAACGCCATGCCCATGAACAGCCCCTTGCCGAACTTGGTGGGGCCTTCTTCATCCGTGTACAGGGCATAGATGGACAGCAGCAGCGGATACATGGTGGCGGCCACGGCGGTGTGGGCCATGACATGGGTGAGCAGGGCCGTGACCACAAAGCATCCCAGGTAGATCATGGAGGTGCGTTCCCCCACGATGATGAGCATTTTATAGGCCAGGCGCCTGGTGATCCCTACCTTGGTGAACACCGTGCCGATGATCAGAGACCCGAAGATAAACAGCACTGACGGGTCCATGAAATCCTTGAACGCATCAGCAGCCGGCCGGATGAAAAACAGGGCCTGGACCACACCGATGGCCAGGCCGGTGACGCCGATGGGCACCACCTCAAATACCCACCAGGTGCCGGCCAAAAGAAACAGGGCAATGGCAGCCTTGCCCTGGGGGGAGAGGGTAAATGCCTTGCCCATGGGATCTACGGCATCAGGCCAGGGGGGAGAAATATACACCATGGAAAATAAAATAACTCCAATCATCAGAAACATGATCCGCTTCCAGTCTATCTGAATACCGGATGAGGCTGTCGCTTTTGTATTCATGTCACTCCTACATTAATTTAGGTAAGTTAATATTTTGTTGCATATGCAATCATCTTTACAAGGCTTAATTCTTCGCCTTACAGTTCATAAATTGTGTTTTAATAAGGCAGATAGCAGGTTCTTGTCAAGCATTGCCGGATGAAATCATAAGGCAATGCCGGGAATCTGAGAGTACAGCATGCAGGTGGCGTGGATAAACCCATGCCGGATTATCCGCCGAACCGCTGAAGAATATCTTTGATTTTTTCTTCGGTCTGTTTTTCCACCAGCAGCATTTTTTCCGCTTTGGCCTGTTTGATTTTAGCGGCCAGGGCCTCCAGATCAGCAGGTTTTTCCAGCAGATCTGTGGCGCCGATTTTCATGGCCTCCACGGTTTTTTCCACCGTGGCATACCCGGTGAGCAGAATGATCTGCAGTTCCGGCTTTTGGGTCTTGATGTTTTTTAAGGCCTGGATCCCGTCCATGCCCGGCATCTTGAAATCCATGACAATGGCATCAAAGCTTTCATTCTCCAGCATGGCCAGGGCTTTGTCCGCCGAATCAGCGGTTTTCACTGTCATGCCACGGGCCTGCATCCGTTCGGACATGATATCTAAAAAATCCTTTTCATCATCCACCAGCAATACTTTTTCAGACATGATTTTCTCCTTAATGTTTTCAAATATCTCGCTGCCGTTTTCAGGTCCGGCAAATTATTATTGTTTCTTAAAGGTTTTGCACAGGCAGAACCCGCTTCCCGTGCCGGCTTTTTTTACATGCATGTTCACACGGTCCAGCAGTGCTCTGTCTTTTGGGTCATCAAACAGGGTATCCCAGCCGGTGTCGGTATCATACATAAAACATATTTCAGGCCCCATTGGATCGCTCCCGAAATTCACCGTCACCTCTTTTCGGGTGTCTTCAGGTGCATTGTCCAGGATCTCACAGACCATTTCAAATGCCCGGAATATCAGATGCAGCAGATCAAAGCGATGTGCCTGGATACGGCAGGGAACGGACGCAGCCGTTACGGTCAGGAAGACTTCGTGGTGACGGATGATCCGTTCTGACAGCCCTGCCACAAGGTGTACCATCTCTTCCATGTCCACGGCTTCCTGTGCATGGTCCATGCTGTGGGAAAACCGGTTGAACTGTTTTATCATTCCATCCGCCCGGTTCACCTGCTTTCTGATCTTTTCACTGATCAGGGCTGCCTTTTGGGGATCTATGGGAACGGGCCCGTTTCGGGCTCTCCCAGCCAGGTCCCCCAGCAGCCCGGCGTTTTCATTGATAATGGCCAGAAAGTTTTTCATATCATGGGTGACAGCAGCGGACAGGGTGCCGAAAAACCGGACCCCGTTCCTGTCAGGGGACAGATCATGGTTTGGCATACAGATCTCCCCTGGTGTCGTCGCTCACAGAGGTTGACTGTACCGGCATATCTGCTCCGGGCAACTGTAGAGACCCGTCCGATGTGCTCTGCCGGGCTGCTTTCACCGGCAGGGTCAGTGTAAAGCGGGTGCCTTTGCCCATAACACTTTTCACCCTGATATCACCTCCCATCTCCCGGATCAGGCCGTAGGTGATGGCAAGGCCCAGCCCGGCACCCCACCGGTCGGTTCTGGAGGTGTAAAACGGCTCGAAAATTTTGGGCAGATCCTCCGGGGAGATCCCTTTGCCGGTGTCAGATACCGTGATTGTAACAAGGTCGGTTTTTTCATGGAAGACCCCAATGGTGAGGGTGCCGTTTTTTCCCATGGCAGTGATGGCATTTTCCCCCAGGTTTAGAAAAATCTGCACCAGGCTGCTGCGGTCACATGCAAATTCCGGAATTTCCGGGACCGGCGGAACATGGATGGTGATGCCCCGGTCACGGGCATCTGTTTCCAGAAGGGCCAGCACCTGGGAGATCACCTCTTCCATATCCACCTGCTCCACGCAGGGTTCCATATGCCTGGCAAAATCCAGCAGCTGCCGGGTAATGGTGCCGCAGCGTTTCACCGCTTCCAGCACATCTTCGGCCAGGGGCAGCAGCCGCTGGTCCGGCCGGGCCTGTTTTCCTAAGGTCAGCAGGTCAATGATCAACCCGGTTTTCTGGTTGATGATATCCAGGGGATTGTTGATCTCATGGGCCACGCCGGAAGCCAGGCGGCCGATGGATGCCAGGCGGTTGGCATGTTCTTCGTGGTGCAGGGCCTCGATGCGCCGGCGTTCCGATGTATGGATACGGCCCACCAGAAAGGTGGCCATGCCCATGATGGACAGCAGGATGAAACCGATGCTGGCGCACAGAAACCAGAGCAGTTTAAGCCGGGGCTTGAGCCACAGATCCCTGAGCCAGTCTGCCTGGCGCAGCTGCACCAGGATCAGCGGGGTGTGGGTGACCCTGGCGTATCCGGCCAGCAGCGGTGTGCCGTCCGGGGCCTGGATATGCACAATGCCGTCCGGTCCGGTAAAAAGACCGGCATCCAGAATGGTCCGGCTGCCAAAAGCTTCGTAGTAATAAGAAGGGGTGAGCAGCCGGCCGGTGTTGTCCATGAGAAACAGATCATTGTGCATGCCGGTGTTCAAATGGGGAAAGGTTTTGTCCCACAGGGTTTTGGCTCCGGTCACCATCGGTTTTTCCGCCAGGGAAGCGGACATCATTGCAGCAATGGTGTTGAGGCTGGTCCGCATGCCGGTGTTGGCTTCAGTTTCAATGGTCCGCCGGGTCAGGCTGAAATCCACAAGGGTCATGATCACCAGAGGGGACAGGGAGAGTATGGCGGTGACCAGCACGATCAGCTTCCACTTGCGTTTGAGATTCAGCCCGCTGTGGCTGCCGGCAGTATCTGGAAGGTCCCAGAAGGCGGGTTTGAGCCGGTGCAGGGGGATCATGGCTGCCAGGAACCTGTTTCAGGGTATCTGTCACATGGTGCAGTTTTCTGCTCATTTGACAGGATTGTTTCGTATCCCTGTCTGATGGCGGTGATCAACCGGTCAATATCAACAGGTTTCTGGAAATAGGCAAATGCCCCCAGATGCATGCACAGGATTTTGTCCTGTTCCGACCCGTGGCCGGTGAGGATAATGATCTGTATTCCGGGATGGGTCTGTTTCACCTGTTTGAGTATCTGAATGCCGTCCATTCCCGGCATTTTCAGGTCAACAATCAGGATCTGGGGGGGATGTGACTGCACCTGTGCCAGTGCAGCAGGCCCGTCAAAGACCGCAGAAGTTTCCATGTCCCGCATCTGGAGGCGCTCGGCCAGGGTCTGGACAAATTCCTGTTCATCATCCACCAGCAGAATTCTTGGTCCCATGTCAGGAAGCTTTCCTGTGGGTGCACCGGCTGCAGCCGGGTATTGCATTCCATTTTGACATATGTTACCTATCCCATGGTTGCTTCTCCCTTTGTCTTTCGGGTGAAAATTAATTAAAGAACTTAAGGCCAAAAGTCAAGGCGAAACATGGAAAACAAGGTGCCTGAAAAGGCAAAGCTGCTGGAAAAACTGCGGGCCAACGGGTTCACTGTGCCCGATTTTGTGTATGTGTCGGCCCAAAAATTTGTTGACAAAGATTTTGCAGAATTAACCGCTTTTCTGGATGTTCACCGGGAAAGTTTTAAGGTGATCGCCAGAAGTGCCCATCCGCTGGAATCCGCCTACAAGGGCGGTACTTTTGATTCTCTGGAAACCTATGCAGACATCGGCGGCATTATCTATGCCAGAAACCGGATAATCAAGCTGGCAAAGACTGCCAAGCAGCTGTCCATCCAGCGCCAGCAGATTTTCAACAATGCACCGCCCATCGATCTGGAGCAGATGGGTATGATTGTGATGCCCTTTATCAACGGCTCTTCTGTTATGGCAAAAATGATCCAGAACCACTGGGAATTCGGGTACTGCAGAAACAGAAACCAGAAGGTGCAGACCGAACCCCACATCACCCGGGTGCCCCATGACAGGGGGCTGTTTCAGCTCTCCCGGGCCATACAGAAGAGACTGGGGTTCAAATGTGAAATCGAGTATATCATTTCAACCGAAGGGGACATCCATGTTGTCCAGGCCAAAGATATTTCCCGCATTGAAACCCTGGAAGAAAAGCAGAGTGAGCGGTCCATCCGCCTGGATGGGATCAGGCGTATCCGCAAACAGCGCAACTACCGGGAGCGGCCGGTATATGTGATGGACAACAAGGCTTTTTACATAGATCTTATCACCCGGTGTGAAGACCTGATCCAGGCTGGGTCTGCTCCTGAATCTGCCACAAAAGAGATCGTTGACTGTGTGGCGGAATATGAGGCGGAACTGGAGGCGTTTGCCCTCAGGCACCAGCGGTTTGCGGTGCTGGGTTTTTCCATCCATGATACCGGTGAACTGTACCAGATTGCCAACCATTACCTGGATGATTTCCCGGATCAGCAGAAAAAACTGTCCAAAGCCCTTCACAACAACCTCTACAAAATCGATATATTCCTGGGCGAGGCTGACACCCTCATTGCCAAGGACAAGTTCCGGGTCAACCTGTGCAGCCATGATGCCTATGGCATCGATACAGTCAGAAACCCGCTGTGGTCAGCCTTCTGGCAGGCCGAGCGCCATGATGCCGTGGTTAAAGAGTTCAAGCGGCTGGGGTTCAAGACCGGAGATACCGTGGCCATTGACATCGGTACCGATGACCTGCCGGTGGTGTACCGGCATTGATCTGTTTCATTAATGAAACAAATTTTTTGTCCCCCTTGACAAGACCGCTTCTTTTCCATATGAAAAGCGGATCTGAATTCTGGAAAAATTTTTGATAAGGGGGATGTGAAAGTTGATGAGTCATTTTTTTGCAGCCATCAGTCTGATCCTGGCCGGCGGGGTGGTATCCCTTGTGTTTGCCCGCCAACATGTGTTTTCAAGGGCGGCCGCCGCTATCCTCATCAGTGCCGGATGTACGTGGGGCCTGGTGGATGCGGTGATCAAACTGACAGGCGCTGTCACCCATTCCGCTGCCTTCCAATACCTGAACCTGTTTTTTCTGGCTTTTGAAATGGATGGGCTGTCCGCGTTTTTCCTGGCGGTGATTTTTCTGGTATGCCTGCTGGCCGCTGTGTACAGCTTTCATTATATGGATGATTCCGGCAGTTCTGTGAAAAATGCGGTGACCGGGTTTTTCTTTTCTTTGCTGGTGGTATCCATGGCCATGGTGGTGACTGCCGCCAACATGATCACATTCATGCTGTCCTGGGAAATCATGTCATTGTCCTCTTTTTTTCTGGTGATTCACAACTACCAGCAAGTGGAAAACAGAAAAGCCGGATACCTGTATTTTGTGTTTTCCCATGTGGGGGCGATGTTTCTTTTTGCCGGGTTCGGGGTGTTGTATAAATATACCGGCAGTTTCGGATTTGCCGATGTGCACACCCTTCCGGAAGCAGCCAAAACCCTGGCCTTTGTTTTGTTTTTCATCGGGTTCGGGTCCAAGGCAGGGGTGTTTCCCTTTCATGTGTGGCTGCCCCATGCCCATCCCGCCGCTCCCAGCCACATTTCAGCAGTGATGTCCGGCGTGATGATCAAGACCGGTATTTACGGGATATTGCGCATCTATTCCCTGCTGGAAATGCCGTCTCCGGGATTCGGATACCTGGTGGTGGCAGCCGGGGTGGTGTCCGGGATTCTCGGGGTGGTGTATGCCCTGGGGCAGACCGATATCAAACGGCTTTTGGCCTACAGCAGTGTGGAAAATATCGGCATCATCCTTATCGGTATGGGCATCGGCATGATCGGGGTGTCCTCGCGCAATCCCCTCATGGCGGTGCTGGGGTTTTCAGGGGCCATTTTCCATGTGCTGAACCATGCCATGTTCAAATCTCTTCTGTTCATGGGCGCCGGCATGGTGGTGCACCAGACCGGTACCCGGTCCATGGATGCCCTGGGCGGGCTGCTCAAGTCCATGAAAATCACTGGATTCTCCTTTATCATAGGCTCTCTGGCCATCTGCGGCCTGCCGCCCTTTAACGGGTTTGCCGGTGAGTTCTTCATATATATGGGCGGGTTCAAAGGGATATCCCTGGATAAAATTCCCTTTGCTGTGAGTATTGCTGCCATCATCAGCCTGGCGGTGATCGGCGGCCTGGCCCTGGCCTGTTTTACCCGGGTGGTGGGGATTGTGTTCCAGGGAGAGCCCCGGACCGATGCGGCCCGGAACCAAACCGAAACCGGCGCCACTATGCTTGGGGCCATGGGGGTGCTGGCAGGGGCCTGTGTCATTATCGGTATATTTCCCGGCTGGTTTTTTAGTTTGATTCTGTCAGCGGTATCCGCCTTGAACCTGGGATATGAACGGATCCCTGCGGCCCCGTTTGCGCAGATTGCCGGCCACATCACCCTGGGGGCGCTTGTAGTTATTGTGCTGGTCCTGGGGGTGGCCGCCCTGCGGTCATGGTGCTACCGGACCAAACCGGTCTCACAGTCCGGCACCTGGGGATGCGGATTCACGCGGCCCACGACAAAGATGCAGTACACCGGATCATCCTATGCTTTTGACATTATTCAATTTTTCAGACCTGCGGCCCCCCTGGAAGAAAACCATGTGCCCATAGCAGGCCGGTTTCCGGCCGGTACCCGGTATGAAAGCCGGGTGCACGACATTGCCGAACGGTATATGGAACCGGGGGTGGTCCGGCCGGTGCAGTTTATTTTTGACCGGCTGCGGTGGATCCAGCACGGGGACATCCATCTGTATATCGGGTATATCCTGCTGGCCATCGTGCTGCTGCTGTTTTTCGTTTAACCCCAATTATTTGTAATGAAAACAGGGAGATTACATGTTTGAATCCATTGTGCTCTGGCTGGGTGCCATTCTGACAGCACCGTTTTTTTCAGCCGTGATCCTCAAGGTCAAGGCATTTTTCGGCGGGAAAAAAGGGCCGCCGCTGCTCATCAACTACTACACGTTGATCAAGCTGGTTAAAAAAGGATCTGTCTACAGCACCAGCACCACCGCGGTATTTAAAATGGGGCCGGTGATTTCCTGTGCCACGGCTCTGGCAGCCTTGCTGTTTCTGCCCATTGCCGGCCATATTCCTGTGATCTCCTTTAACGGGGATGTGATCCTGGTGCTCTACCTGCTCGGCCTGGGCCGGTTTTTTACCATTGCTGCAGCCATGGACACGGCCTCACCCTTCGAGGGCATGGGCGCTGCCAGAGAAGCGTTTTTCCCCATTATCTGTGAAGCCGCCATGTTCATGATTCTGATTTACTTTTACCGCATGACCGGAGAGCTGTCATTTGCCGCCTATTTTTCCGGCACCGGCACCCTGGCCCTGTGGCAGATTGCAGGTCCCTCCCTGCTGTTTATCGTTATCGCGTTTTTCATCATCCTGGTGACGGAAACTTCCCGGGTTCCGGTGGATGATCCCGCCACACACCTGGAGCTCACCATGATCCACGAGGTCATGGTCCTGGATCACAGCGGGCCTGATTTTGCACTCATCGAACTGGGGGCGTTCTGTAAGCTGTTCTTTTACGCAGCCATCCTGTCCGGACTGATCCTGCCCTTTGAGACGGGCATCCCCGGCACGGGCATGCTGCTTTTCATTGCTGGACTTCTCATTGTTTACCTGGTGGTAGGGATTATCGAGTCAACCATTGCCCGGTACCGTATGGACAAGGTGCCCCAATTTGTGCTGACCTCCTTTGCCCTGGCGTTTTTTGCAACCATCATTACACTGGAGCTGATCCAATGACCCTTTATACCGTTGATACACTGCTGTCTCTGGTGCTTTTGTCCGTGCTGTTCGCATTCGGTTCCAGCCGGGTGCCGGCACTGATCAAGGTGATGGCTTTTCAGGGCATCGTGGTGTCCATCATTCCGTTTTTCATCACGCCGGATATGGAAACAGGTGCCGTCATTTTCACCATTGCCACCCTGGTTATCCGGGGGGTGCTCATCCCGTTGAGCATCCATGTGGCCATAAGGAAAGTGGCCATCCAGCGGGATGTGGCCCCCATTGTGGGGTACCATGCCTCCTTGTTTTTCGGTCTGGGCCTGATCGTTGCCGCCGCAGTAATTTCCCGGTACTTGAATATCCCTTCCATCAGCGATTCCCAGCTGCTGTTCCCGGCTGCCATCTCTTTGCTGGTAACGGGCATGTTTCTGCTCATGGCCAGGAGAAACGCCATTGCCATGGTGATCGGGTATATCATGCTGGAAAACGGGATTTACCTGATGGGCACCACCTTTTCATTGCGGGCAAGGCATATTGTGGAATTCGGCATCCTGCTGGACGTACTGGCCGGGGTCATGATAATGGCCGTCATCCTCCAGAATATCAAGCAGACCTTTGATGATGTGGATACCTCTCTTCTGAGAACCCTGAAAGAATAGGAACGGCCCATGGTTGAAATCGTTTTTATCACCCCGTTTGTCACTGGCCTGCTGGCCTTTGTACTGCCGAAAGCCTTCAGCCGGCAGCTTCTTGTTTTGACAGGCGCAGTCCATCTGCTGCTGTCTGTGCTGTTGTGGCAAACCAGTCCCCGGGCCTGGTTTGCAGAATATTTTGCGGTGACACCGGAAGGGCTGCTTTCTCTTCTGGTGATCTCTCTGCTGTTTTTTCTGATCGCCATCTACACCACCGGATATCTGGCAGCCCACCGCCTGAAATCTGAAAACGTCTTTACCGGATTTATGCTGCTGTTTTTGTCCACCATGACCATGGTGACCCTGTCGGATCACATCATGGTGCTGTGGATTGCCATCGAAGCCACTACCCTGGCCAGTGCACCCCTGATTTATACCCACCGTTCCGGGGCTTCCCTGGAAGCCACCTGGAAATATGTGCTCATCTGTTCGGTGGGCATTGCCATGGCCCTGGTAGGGTCCTTGTTCCTCACACTCTCCATGGAACTGGGGGGAGTGACTGCTGCCATGTCCTTTTCGGCCCTGGCCCCGGTTGCAGATCAGCTGAATCCGGCATGGCTCAAGGCAGGGTTTATCTTTATAGTGGTGGGATACGGCACCAAGATGGGGCTGGCCCCCATGCACACCTGGCTGCCCGATGCCCACAGCGAAGCCCCCAGCCCGGCTTCTGCCCTGTTGTCCGGCGTGCTTTTGAACTGCGCCTATCTGGGGATTTTCAAGACCAACAAGATCATGGTGGCTGCCGGGCTGGGTGATTTTTCCGGTACCATCCTGATTGTGTTCGGTCTGCTGTCCATTATTGCGGCTGCCACCTATATTCTGAAACAGACCGAATACAAACGCATGCTGGCCTATTCCAGTATCGAAAATATGGGCATCATTGCCCTGGGCACCGGTATCGGCGGACTCGGGGTTTACGGGGCCGTGATCTGCATGATTCACCACAGCCTGATCAAATCTTCACTGTTTCTGTCCTCCGGCAATATCCTGATGGGATATAATGACCGGCTCATTGCCAACACCGGGCAGATGGCAAAGCGTATGCCCAAAACATTTGTGGCCTTTTTCGCCGGTTTTGCAGGCATCTCCGGATTCCCGCCATTCGGTATTTTCATCGGGGAGCTGTTCATTATCATGGCGGCATTTAAAAGCGGCCACTACCTGGCCGCCATTGTGTTCATCTTCAGTCTGTGCGTGATTTTTGCCGGATTTGCCGGACAGGTCATGAAAATCTGTTTCGACAACCCGGCAGATACCGGGAAGACCCCGGCCCCGGATTTTCGGGAAACGCCCAGGCTGGTATGGCCCCAGTATATTCTGCTGCTGACATCTTTGATTCTGTGCTTTTTTATTCCGGATGCCCTGTATCAGACCATTGTTGATGCCGTGCATGCCATCGGTGGAGGACTGCAATGACACAGTTTATACCCATTCCTAGCGGCGGTCGGGTCCAGCGGGCCGATATCCCCCATCTGCCCTTTGACTCTTTCCGCACACAGGCCCTGGAGATCGTGAAAAATGGCGGAAAAGTGGTGCATTTTTTTGCCTATGAAGACCAGGGATCCATGAAATTAATGGCAGTGCTGCGCACTGACAGGCTGCTGGCGGCCGGGTGTGATGCACCGGACACTTATCCCTGCCTGACAAAAGCGTGTGAACCGTTTCACCTGTTTGAAAGAGAGATCGCCGAACAGTACGGCATCCGTCCTGAAGGCCATCCCTGGCTGAAAATGGTGCGGTATCACGAAAATATCCGCAAAAAGCCGGACGTGTTCAACAATGATTATACCCATGATATTCCGGGCAATTATGATTATTATCAGGTGAAAGGGGATGAGATCCATGAGGTGGCGGTGGGGCCGGTGCATGCAGGCGTGATCGAACCCGGGCATTTCCGGTTCAACTGCATCGGGGAACGGGTGCTGCATCTGGAGATCCAGCTGGGATACCAGCACCGGGGGGTGGAAGCCCTTTTGCAAACAGCAAAACCCAAACAGCTGCCCATCCTGGCGGAGAATATTGCCGGTGATACCACCATCGGCCATGGGCTGTGCATGGCCCAGGCTGTGGAAGCCCTGGCATCGGTCCAGGTGGATGCGGGGGCAAAGATCATCCGCACCATTGCACTGGAACTGGAGCGGCTGGCCAACCATATCGGTGACCTTGGGGCTCTTTGCATGGATGTGGCATTCCTGGCACCGGCCAATTATTTTGGCAGAATACGCGGTGATTTTCTGAACCTTTCTCTGCTGCTGTGCGGCAACCGGTTCGGCAAAGGCCTGGTCAGACCCGGCGGGGTAAGGTTTTCCCTTGATGATGACATCCGTAAAACACTGGATGAGCGGATCAAAGAGTTAAAACCCCAGGTGGAACATGTACTGGAATTGATTTTTTCTGCTTCAACGGTCAGGGCAAGGTTCGAAGGCTGCGGCAGTGTGCGTGCAGAGGATGCTGACCATCTGGGACTTGTGGGACCTGCCGGCCGGGCAAGCGGACTTGCCTATGATGCCAGGCGCTGTTTTGCCACAGAGCATTATCCCCATCTGCTGATTCCGGAAAATGCAAAAGCCACAGGCGATGTGTATGCCCGGGCCCGGGTCCGGTATGATGAGGTACATCAGTCCATTGAAATCATCCAGTTTTTGATCGGGAAAAGCGTGGATACACAGCCGGTGGAAGGCGGTACACAGGCACTGCAGGCATTGGCACCGTCCAGCTTTGCCGTGACCCTGAACGAAGGCTGGCGCGGTGAAGTATCCCATGCTGTATTGACCGATGATGCCGGTAATATTTTGCGGTACAAAGTGAAAGATCCCTCGTTTCACAACTGGAACGGCCTTGCCATGGCACTGCGGGACACGGGGATTTCCGACTTTCCATTGAACAATAAGAGTTTCAACCTTTCCTACTGCGGATTTGATCTTTGAAAAAGGGTTATACACCATGCTCACCATACTGAAAAACAGATTTGAACAAGGGTATCGCACCTGTAATTATCCAAAGGAAAAGCCGGCTGTATTTTCCCGTTACCGGGGCAAACCCGTGATCCGGAAAACAGCTGACCAGGATATGGTAAGCGCATGTGCAGATGCCTGTCCCCAGGATGCCATTGATGTGGATAACAAGAAAATCGACATGGGCCGCTGTATTTTCTGCGGCACCTGTGAACGCCTCTCAAAAGGTGAATTTGTTACATTTACCGGTGATTTTGAAATATCCACTGCAAAAAAAGAGGATCTTTTGACCGACGGAGATCTGCCGTCCCTTGCACAGCATGCAAAGCAGCATTTTAAAAAACTGTTCGGCCGTTCCCTGCAACTGCGCCAGGTGTCAGCTGCCGGCTGCAATGCCTGTGAGGCAGACCTGAATGTACTGGCCACCCCTTTTTTTGACCTGGCACGGTTCGGCATCAATTTTGTTGCCTCCCCCCGGCATGCAGATGCCATTGTGGTGACAGGGCCGGTATCCAGAAATATGAAAACCGCTTTGCTCCAGACCTATGAGGCAGTACCCGAACCAAGGGTGGTTATTGCAGTCGGCAGCTGCACGCTGACCGGCGGTCCTTTTTCCCACAGTGCCGAAGTGGCCAAAGGCCTGGATACAATTTTGCCGGTTGATCTGTTTATTCCCGGATGCCCGCCCCATCCCCTTACCAATCTGCACGGGTTATTGGCTTTTTTTAAAGCATAAGGCCTATTCCAGAGCCCTGAGCTTTTGTTGAAACAGCCCTTCCATGGCTGGATTCTGGTGAACCGCCTGCATAATAATGTTATAGGTTTCATAATCCAGCCCGGCATTTTCAGCTGCCTGGACCATTTGTTTGTTTGCCTCTATCTGCAATTTCTGGTTTTCTTTTACATCTTCGGTCTGTTGAACAGACTGCTGCAGATTTTTGTTGATTTCAGTAATCTGCAAATGTGCAGCTGCCGCTTTTTCCAGTTCTGCATCACTGATGGGCGGCATTGGCTGGGCAACCCCCCCGGGCTGTTCCTGCTGCTCAGATGGTGCAACCGGCATGGTGGTTGATGTCTGGCCCGGGTCTTCCCCGGAATCGCTGCATCCGTTAATACCCCCTGTCAATATGGCAATACAAGCCATAACAATGGAAAAACGCAATAAAGTTTTCATGGGAAAACATCCTCCTGTGGTTTATTGTACCTTCTGGAGTTCATCTATGAATTTTGTGCGCAGGTCCTGATCCGATCGTACCTGGGCCATGATGCTGCTGTAGGTTTCAACATCAAGATCTGATACTTCAATGGCATTGATCATTTCCTGGTTGGCCTGGTCCTGCAGTTCTTTGCGTTCAGCCTGGTCTTCGGTTCCCTGTACGGATTGCTGAAATTGTTCATGAATGGACTGGATTTTTGCATAGGCCAGGACGGCCTTTTCAAAGTCTGCATCATTGATCTGCTCTACTGGTTCTGCCTGTGCCGGCTGGTTATCCTGGGCGAATCCAGGCACAATTGTCAGTGCAAACATGCAGATTGCAGCAAAGAAAATCATCAGGCAATTGGATTTAAAAAAGGTCATTTTTTTCTCCTTTGGTAAAATTTGGTAAAAAAGTTTTGTAAATTGTGTG
>JAABSB010000034.1 GCA_011390615.1 Desulfotignum sp.
CTGTTTCAGGGTCAGCTCATAAGAAACATCATACCCCATGCCGGTAAAAATTTTGGACAGGAATCTGCACACCTGTTCATCATCATCGATAATCAAAACATCATTCATACCGCTGTTATCTTTCATCATTTCCTGGTTGCTGCTGTACGATCATCTATTATTTGCTGCCATCATCACCATGATAAAACTCAGCATAATGCTTTTTCAGACACTCCTGGCAGATGCCATGGCTGAATTTTGCATCAGAATGCTTGTCCAGGTAGCTTTCGATCTGGTTCCAGTACCCCTGGTCATCCCTGATTTTTTTGCAGTGGGAACAGATAGGCAAAAGCCCGCTGAGCTGCTTCACATTGGCCAGACTCTTTTGCAGTTTTTCAATAAGATCCTCATTTGCCTGCTCCGCTGTATTTCTCTTTTCAAAATTCAGGCTGTTCTGCAGGGCAATAGCTGCCAGTTCTGCAAATCCCTGGGCAATCCTGGCATCATTCGGGGTAAAACCTTCCCTCTTGTTGGCCAGTCCAATCAGCCCTACTGTCTTACGTCCTAAAACAAGGGGGGCAAACAAAACATTCTCAAGCCGGACATGCCCACGGGGCAGGTATTGTTCCCACTGGCTGTCCATAAACCCGTTGTCAAACACAGCCTTGCCGGTGTCATAGGCAACCTGGCGCAAGCCCCTGATGGGCATGGGCAAATCAGGGGCAACACTGCAGGGCAGGTTGCCGGCCTCAAGAAAAAGCACCTCGTTTTCACTGCCGTCTTCCGACAACAGGGCAACATACCCGGAACTTGATCCAATGAGTTCTGAACAGATATCAAACACCGTTCTTGCTGTTTCTGCAAACGCTTTCTGCTCAAGCACAGCCCTGGCACCCTTGAGCAGGCCCTGGATCTCCAGTTCCCTGATCCGGGAGGCTTCCAGTGCATTTTCAAGTGCTTTTTTTATCTTTTTATGTTCCGTGACATCGGTTATCATTAAAAGCAGTTCCGCTTTATCCGGGCCGTCATTCTCCTGCTTTTCAATGTGAGATGCTGCCTCCATCTGCACATGACGGATCCTGCCGTTTCCTGTAGTAATGTGTGCCTCAATCTGTTTACCGGAGGGATTTTTGAAAAATGCCGTGAAACGTGCCCTGAAAACAGCGGCATCTTTTTGGGACAAAAGATCTGCAAAGGCCACGCCCTTTTTATTGATCTCCGGGTTCTGGAGCAGGCGTGCAAACGTGGAATTGATCTGTTTGATAATACCGGCATTGTCCAGGATCACATATCCCACCGGTGCATTGTCAAACAGGCTGACATACCGGTTTCTGGTATCTTCCATCGTTTTTTGCACATGTCTGAGTTCTTCGTTCTGGATTTCCAGCTCGATCTGGTGGATCTGCAGTTCTTCAACCAGATTGCGGACATCTTTTTCACTCATGTGCGCAAGGTTTTCCAATGGATTGTCGCACCGCTTTTCCGCCTGCTGCCGCAATTTTTTCTTATATGCTTCTGATGCCATTCTCACCTGCTCCTGGTGTTTTTTTGCATACCTGTTTTTCATATGTCCTGCGTATCTGTTTTCCGGTGCATGGATATAGTGTCGGTGATATCTTCAAACATGGCAAACACCTGAAACGGTCTGTCTTCTCCTTCATTGAATTCAGGGATGGCATCCACCTGTATCCATCTGTGCTCCTGGAGCCGGGGATGAAACACCCCCATGACAAACTGCCTCACCGGCCTGCCGGTTTCCAGGGCGACCATGGACGGGTGCTGGGGTCCGGGAAGTTCTGATCCGTCCGGTTTCAGGGCTTTCCAGTCCGGGTCCATGGAGGTTCTGCCGTTCATCTGGTCAAGGGTCAGGCCCAGAATTTTTTGTGCTGCAGGATTGGCAGAAATAATCCGGCCGTCTGCACGCTGGTACACCACCCCCTGGTGCATTCTTTCAAAAAGTGTATTGTATTTCAACTGGGCCTGTTCCAGCCTGATATACATTTTCTGCTGGTCTGTGATATCTTCAAAGCTGACGGCCAGCTTGTTTTCCGGCAAGGCAAATGCCACCACCCGGTAGATTCCTGAATGGGTATCATCCTCATATGCCAGTTCATCCAGGCGGCAGGGTTCTCTGGTGTGCAGGGCTTGTTTGAATTTGTCATAAATCCCCATCTCCTTTGCCCGGGGCCAGATCTGGTCAAAGGATTTTCCCTGCCACCGGGCCAGGGTGATGCCGGTCAGTTTCTGGGCCTTTGGATTGGCACTTTCCAGAATCAGATCGCCGGCATCATTCACGGTGTAGATGAACAGGCCTGCCGGCATGTGGGCCACAATATCACTGGATATTTTACGGGTCTGGATCAAATCTTTTCTGGTCTGGTCCAGTTCCGTGGTATCCACAAAGGTCAGCATGAACCCGGCATAGGTATCAGGCCCGATGTGATAGGGCAGAATATGAATCAGGTAGGTAAGGTCTTCATGGTCCTTTTTTTCAAAAGAAATGCCTTTGTTGTTTTTCTGGACGGTTTCCACCGCCTCAAAGGCATCAAAATCAACCAAATGATGGGACAGATGGTTGATGGGCCTTCCCATGTCCTTGTCCAGGATATGGAATATTTTGGTGATACCCGGCGAATATTTGCGAATTTCATAGTTTTCATCCAGGATCAGCACCTCGATGCCGGAACTTGACAGCAGGTTCTCCACATCATTGCTCATCTGGGTCAGCTCGATAATCTTGGTCTGGTATTCTGAATTGACCGTAATCAGCTCTTCATTGGTGGACTGCAGCTCCTCATTTGTGCTCTGCAGCTCTTCATTGCTGGCCAGAAGCTCCTCATTGGTCGCCTGGAGTTCTTCATTGGATGTTTCCAGCTCCTCTATGGTCGCCTGGAGATTTTCATTGGAAAACTGGAGTTCCTGCTCAAGGTCGGCGATTCTCTGCTGGACATCCGCCTCAAGATCATAGGTTTCAATGGCACTCTGCTCAGCATTTTCCTGCTTTTTGGTTTCTTCAAAAAAAACCGCCACCAGCGGGTCGGTGGATTTCTGGTCCGGAAGGGGAAGGATGCGCAGCCGCACAGTTCTGGTTTCGTTTTTCTGCTTTATTTTAACGTTGGAATACACCAGCTGCTGCTTTGTCCTGAACACCTTCTGAATCCCTGTCGCCAGGGGAATGGCAAGCTCTTTGACCGCCATTTTTGTGATATCATACACCACCCTGCCGGAAGGCACCTGAAAATAGTCCCGGGTTTCACCAAAAATATGCAGTACTTCCATCTGCTGGTTCACGATAGCGGACAGGGGCAGGTATGCATTTTCCAGGGCATTTACATACCGGTTCATAAGGTTGGTGGCATCTGCCGGATGCTGCCTGCGGCGCTCTCTGTAAGGAAAGGAAAACGGCTGGGGGCCTTTGTCTTTTTTTTCTCGTGTGGACAGGGTATCTGTCATTTGCAGATCCGGTGAAAGCTTGCCTTTGGACCGGTAAATTTTGAATTTCTGGTGCACGGTTTCAAAACAGTCGGTCATGTTGCCGATGGTTTCACTGGTGCCTAAAAACAGTATGCCGCCCGGATTCAAAGAAAAGTTGAACATGCGCATGGCTTTTTCCTGGAGCACCGGCTGCAGGTAAATCAACAGGTTTCTGCAGGAGATCAGATCGATTTTTGTAAATGGCGGGTCCATCACAAGGTTGTGCTGGGCAAACACGACCATTTCCCTGATATTTCTGGCAATCTGGTAATTATCGCCCTTGCGGTAAAAATATTTTCCCAGCAGCCGGGGGGTCAAATCCGCGGCAATACTTTCCGGATACACCCCGTTGCCGGCCTGCATCACCGCATCCCTGTCCAGGTCGGTGGCAAATATTTTAATATCTTTGTTTTCGCCGGTTTTTTCCATCACCTCCTTTGCCAGAATCGCAAGGGTATAGGCTTCTTCTCCGGTGGAGCAGGCCGTGACCCAGAACCGTATCTCCCGGTTTTTGGCATTGCTGATCAAAGGCGGCAGGCAGGTTTCCATCAGCTCCTTCATGGGGGCCGGATCCCTGAAAAAACTGGTGACCCCAATGAGCAGTTCCCTGTAAAGGGTCATGATCTCCACCGGATATTTTTGTATATACCGCACATAATCATCCAGATCATTGATCTGGTTGACGGTCATTCTGCGCTCGATACGCCGGGAGATGGTGGATGGCTTGTAATAGGTAAAATCCACTTTGGTGCGTTCCCGCAGTTCTGAAAATATCCGGGTAAGCCCTTTCTGGTCATTGATCAGATTTCTGGATTTTTCTTTTCCCGCCACATAGGGATGGTCAATAAATGCCAGCAGCTGTACCGGCATTTTTTCAGGGGGCAGTATAAAATCAGCAACCCCGGTTGAGATGGCGGCCCTGGGCATGCCGTCAAACTTGGCAGTGGTATCATCCTGGACCATGACCATGCCCCCCTGCTCCTTGACCGCCCGCACCCCCCGGGTGCCGTCACTGCCGGTACCCGATAAAATAATGGCAATGGCCCTGTCTGCCTGGTCTTCTGCCAGGGATTTTAAAAAGATATCAATGGGCAGGTTCACCCCGCGGATATTGTCTTTTTCCTTTAAGACCAGTTTGCCGTGAAAAATTGACAGGTTTTTTTTGGGGGGAATCATATAAATATTATTGGGTTTCACCTGCATGCCGTCTGTACACCTGTGCACGGGAATTTTTGTCTTCTTGGACAACAGCTCCACCATCAGGCTTTTGTAATCCGGGGACAGATGCTGAATAACGATAAAGGCCAGATTGCAGTCTTCAGGCATATGCGAAAAAAATTCTTCAATGGCTTCCAGCCCGCCGGCAGAAGCGCCGATACCCACATAGTGAAATCCAGGATCCGGTGTTTTGTCTTTTTCCATTTTCCAATTCTTTTTATTAGAATTCAGGTTTGCCGCAATCTCTTTTAAGGTTGAGGCGTTTACCATAGCATGAATATTAATATTTTTTAAAGCCTAATCTTTCAGAACGTCAATCCAGGGTTACTTCAGCAATTTTTGCAGAGAGGAAAATATTTTCTCCCTGCAGCCAGCGTTCTGAAGCAGTATCATCTGTAAAGAGAATTTCCAGGGCCCTGATAAATCCCACCTGAAAAGATGCCAGCCCCTTTTGGGCCGCAACCTGAATCATCACGGAAGAATACAGGTCCACACTTGCCCGGTAAAGGGGAAAGCACGGTACCTGGATCTGCACACCCAGGTCATACCCCCTGCGGCAGACCGTTTCATCCAGTGAATGAAACGCCCGGCAGGAAAAGGGACGCAGTCCATATATGAGACAGTGGTATGTACCGTCCACATTCAGAAAAGGGCAGGGACAGCGGGACTTACGCCAGAAATTTTCATCCAGGGTATCGCCTCTGTCAGATGTTTTAAGAATACGTTGTTTCAAAAAAGCCAGGCCTTCCTGAGTAGCCTGTGTTCTGATTTCATGGAAAATCACAAGGGCCTCGAAAATGGATACCCCCACCCGCAAATGGCAGCACCAGGCACACCCGGTTTTACAGGCAGCTTCCCGGGGCAGTGAAACCAGGGATTTTAAAAACCGGTCCATGGCACCTGCCAGGACCGTGACATGAAGGCCCCGGGTGTCCAGCAATTGGGATAAATGTTTCATGGCAGTATCACGGGTCCCGGCCAGCAGAGTTCTGGCCCGATCCGATTCTGGAGAAAAGCACTTATCATCCATGGTTTTTATCTCCACCGCTGTATGCTTCATTTTTTTCTGGGCCTGGCCCTGCGGGTGGCCGCAGCAGATAACGGATCATCCGGCCAGAAATGTCTGGGATAGCGCCCTGCAAGGTCTTTTTTTACCTCTTTATACGTGTTTTTCCAGAAATTTTCCAGATCCCGGGTCACCTGGACCGGCCTGCCTGCCGGGGACAGCAGGTGCAGGGTCACGGCAATACGTCCGCCGGCCACAGCAGGGGTTTTTGTCATGCCGAACAGTTCCTGGAGCCGCACCGCCAGGACCGGCGAGGCCAGAACCGTGCGGCCGTCCGTATATGCCACAAGAATACGGGAACCAGACGGAACCTTAATGTGGGAAGGGGCCAGGTCATCCACCCTCTGCCGGTCTTCCCAGCACAAAAGAGACATGACTGCCCCTGCCAGATCAACCTGCTTCAGATCCCGGGCAGACCGGGCATCGGCAAGAAACGGCCCCAGCCAGGCAGGCAGATTTTCAGACAAAGCCTGGTCGGACAAATCCGGCAGATCGGTGATGCCGGCATGCTCCCGCAAAAAATTTATCCGGTGCCGCAGGTGTGTCAGTTTGCGGGTCCAGGGAAGGGATGGCAGCCCCATCCGGCGGATGCCGGCAATCATGGCTGCCTGGACCGCTTCAGGCGGCGGATCCGGCAGGGGACGTTGTTTGATGAGAATCCGCCTAAACCAGGTCTGGGTCATGGCGGTCACCACCTGTTTATCCTGATCCCATGCCACAAGATCCCGGGTCTCCATCCTGGCTGCAAACACCTGTTCCAGATCCTGCAGCAGAACAGGGGTTGCCAGGAAAATCACCGCATTTTCCGGGTGTCCCTGCACGTGGGCCGCCAGGATGTAATCATGGCCTGCCACGGTATTGGGTGCTTTGAAATATGCCCCGGAACCTGAGGCCATGACATAGGACAAGGGTCCCCTGCGGCGGGCCACCCGTTCAGGAAAGGCCAGGGCCAGGGTGATTCCGGCTTTTTCCGGATCAATGGCTGTCTGTTTGATGTGCATCCGCCTGGCCAGGCGCAGGACGCTTGTGAGAACGTTCTTTGCCTGACTTTGGTGTATGTTCTGATCCTGGTGCACCTGCCGGTCATGGTATGCATCCTGGTCCCGGCTTTGCCCGGTCCTGGTGGCTTTGTTCCTGTTTTGGCAAAGCAGAGCCAGTATTTCCAGGCGCACCCGGATATCCGGGTCATGGGACCTGCCTGTCATCATATCTTTTTCCTCCAGCAACACTGCCAGGCAGCAGGCCAGAAACCCATTGCCCTGCCGTTCTGCCTCCAGAATCATATGGGCCAGCCGGGGGTGTATGCCTGATCCGGCGACAGCCCGGCCATGGGGGGTGATGCTGCCCTGGTCATCCAGGGCACCCAGAAGGTACAAAAGATCCCGGGCCGCGGAAAACTGTTCCTGGGGCGGCGGATCCAGCCATGTGAGGTCTTCCGGGTACCGGACTCCCCACAGGGCCAGTTCCAGGGCAACACCGGCAAGGTCCTGTTCCAGGATTTCAGGCCTGGTAAACGGCACCAGCCCTTTGTGCACATGTTCCGACCAGATGCGGAAGCACACCCCCGGCCCGGTGCGGCTGGCCCTGCCCCGGCGCTGGTCTGCCGATGCCCGGGACACAGGCAGGGTCTGCAGACGGGTAAGTCCTGTGCCCGGAAAAAACCGGGGTTTGCGCATCAATCCCGAATCCACCACAATGCTGATCCCTTCAATGGTCAGGGAGGTTTCTGCAATGGCTGTGGCCAACACCACCTTACGCATCCTGTTTTTTGACGGCGCCAGAGCAGCCCATTGTTTTTCAAAGGACAGAAAACCGGACAAAGCAAACACCTGCACATGGGGGCTGGTGTTTCCCGCCAGGAGCCGGGCAGTCTGCCGGATCTCCGCCGCACCGGGCAAAAACACCAGAATATCTCCGGAATGCGCTGACAAGGCGTTCAATACGGCGGCGGCGCAACCCGCCAGCACCGGGCCGAACCGGCCGGGTCCAGACCGGCCGGAATCCGGGGGCAGGTACACTGTCTTAACCGGCCACTGCCGCCCCCGGGAGACAATCACCTGGACCGGGTCCAAAAGCGCAGCCAGGGCCTGGGTATCCATGGTGGCGGACATGATCAGTATCCGCAGGTCCGGCCGCAACACCTCCGCCGATTCCAGGCACAGGGCCAGCCCCAGATCGCTGTGGATATGGCGTTCATGGAATTCATCAAAAATCACCAGACCCACCCCGTCCAGGGCAGAGTCATTCTGGAGCATCCGGGTGAGAATGGCTTCTGTGACCACTTCAATGCGTGTACCGGGACCGACTTTTGTTTCCATGCGGATCCGGTACCCCACGGTCTGTCCCACAGGTTCTTTGATTAATCGGGCCATGAAATGGGCACAGGCACGGGCTGCCAGCCGCCGGGGTTCGAGCATGAGAATTTTTTTGCCTGCCAGCCATGCCTGGTTCACAAGGGCCAGAGGCACCCGGGTGGTTTTTCCGGAACCTGGCGGTGCCTGGAGAATGGCCCGGCCGGTGTGCCCTAAAGCACAGATGAGCTGCGGCAGCACTTCGGCCACCGGCAGCTCCGGCTGGAGATCAGGCATGCCGCCCTTTTGCCCTGTATGTGGAAAGAATTGTGATTGCCTGTTGTCCTTCATCCATTTTTGAGATAATACCTGGGATAATAGATCTTACTATACAACAGGAGTCGTACCCATGACATCCCCTTTAAAACAAATTGTTATTCCCAAAGAAAAAGCGGTTTTCTGGCTGGATAAAAACGGCATCTGGCACAATGAACATGGAAAATTCGAGCATCCCAAAATCATCGCATATTTTCACAAATCCATCCGCAAAGATGACCAGGGATTCCATGTATTTCAAATACGGGACCAGTGTGAGGAAAAGGTGTATTTTCCTTATGAAGACACAGCCCTTTTTGTTTTTGACCTCAAGGGAACCGACACCCTGGTCCTCAACACCACAGAGACAATCCCCCTGGATCCATCCCGGCTGTTCACACGCAACGACAATCTGTACATGCAGACCCCTGAACACTGCATCAAATTCGGCCAGCGGGCGTTGATGAAACTGTCCAGAATGCTGATGGAAAAACAGGACCGGCTGTTTCTGGTACTGGACGGCACCGCCCATGAAATCGAACAGAAACCAGATTAGAAGTCGACCCCTGGCGCGCCCGGACCAAACCGGCAAGTAACTTCATGGAAAGTTTATATGAAAGCCGTCAGTACTCAGTTATCAGCCTCCAGTCAACCATTACAAATTTTTCCCTGCTGATTACTAACCGCTAACGGCTAATGGCTAACAGCTAATGACACTCCACGCAGGTGACAGGCCCGGCCGCCGGCAGGTCATCTGCATTGGTGATACCGGCTTTTTCAAAGGATTTGCGCTCCTTTTGCAGGTCCCTGTGGCAGGGAAGACAGGTGTTGTGATACGCTGCCAGATAATAGTACACATTGGCCGGATCTTTGATATTCCTGGTGGAGGGGTCCGGTTCCAGCTGGTCATGGCACCCTTCGGTTGTGCAGCCCTGGACCTCATCCTCCCCATACCATTCATGGTGGCATAACTGGCAGGCATAATCAAAATGGGCCCCATGGGGAAAGTCCACCGCTGCCCGCTCGGGATACACCCCTTCAGGTGCCTCTATGGTCAGGGTGCCCATGGGAACAGGCAGCATCTCCAGATCATTTACCGGCTCTGCATGGGGATCAGGATGGCAGCCTTCACAGGCAATAGGTCCGGTGTATATTCTTTTACTGCCAGCTGCTTTCTGGTTTTTTTCTTCCTGGCGGTGGCAGTCCCTGCACGCCTGGTGGTAGGCCCCTGCCAGGGATTTGATCCGTTTTTCTCCCAAGGGTGTTGTGCCCGGGGCCGCCGCCCACAGATTTTCATGGCACCCGGCTGCTGCACAGCTTTGGACCGGGCCGGCCTTATCCCATTCATGGTGGCAGTCTGTACAGGCGTATGCAAAATGCAGGGAATGGGGAAACACAACCGGTGAGAGCTGGGGTTCGCGTTCAGCATCCGGGGGGGCGGCTATGGTCATGGTACCGGTGGGGAGCATTAGCTGTTCCGGGTCTTTATCAGCCAGTACCAGATGCTGGCCCCAAATTACTATCAGTACTGCAATGCAGCAAGCCAGACGTGCATATGATTTCATCGTGTTCCTCCAGTCTATAGTATTCATCAGGGTATTTTTACCGCCTGTAATGCCCAGCCGGGTATGTGCTCTTATTATTCTGTCACATGATCTATATAAATTGTTGGCAACAAAATCAATATATAATCCCTGGTTTTTTTGTCCGGCAGCATAAAAACCGGTATTTTTCACATTTTTCTGTGCAGAATTCCGGTCATGCACCCCACGGCCCCGTTGGCTTTCTGCAGCTCTTTTACCGGCACCGGGATGCAGCAGATGCCTGCGGCCTCATAACCTGCAATGGTTTCTGGATTACCGGCCGGCAGCATGATTTTTTTTGGCCCCAGCACCACAAAATTAAATGCCATGCCGGATACTGCTTCTTTTTCACAGGGAAGGGGTTTTACCTGGAATCCGCGTTCTGTCAAGGCCATCACCAGACCATGAGGGGTCCTGCGGGGCCAGATAAATGCCAGATCCCTGTCCACTATTCTGAGCATGCCCATAAAGTGCATGGTGCCGAAGGGCAGGTCAAAGGCCAGGGTGTTGATGCCCATTTCCGAAAGCAGGGTGGTGATCTGGTCAATGGCAGCCTGGTTGGTGCGCAGGCCCCGGCCGATGACTGCGGTATCCGGATCCAGCCACATAAGGTCTGCCCCCTCAAAAGTGGCAGTACCGGTGAGGGTTTTGAGAATGGGAACACCCAGGTCGCCAAGTGTTTTTGCAACCCATCTTTCTTCGCCGGCCCTTACCGTGGAAGCGGGTCGGGCCAGGATGGCCCCCTGGGGCGTCATGGCCAACAGGTCCGCACAATACACCTGATTCGGCAGGGTGGCAGGACCAGGTGTCATTACCTGGACATCCACCTGATTTTTCTTATAGATATCCACCATGGTATTATGTTCTGCCCGGGCCTTTTCCAGGTCCAGGGAGGCAGCCAGCTGGCATTTGTTGATCTGATCCGGGGAAACTGCCAGTTCCGGGCCGGGCCGGTGGACCAGTACGCTTTTCAGGGGCTGCCATTCACTGTCAATGCCGCAGGCAGCCCATATATCAGCGATTTCCCGGGCATGGGTCCTGGTTCGGGGAGACCAGCCTTCTCCCCCGTAGGCGGCGGTGTCAAAGGAATCTGCCGGGCTGTACCATGCTGCGGGACTGGGCCCTGGTGCCGGCCTGCTGTCATCGGTCTGCATATTGCTCCTGTTTTTATACATATCCGGATATCCGGTATTGTGCTGCACGGTTCATGGTACCGTGTATTACCCGGCCTGCCGGAATATTGCAACCGCAAAAAAACAATCCCGGGCCAATATCGGGCAGAAAATCCCATACAACCCAATCGGTTTCGACTGGCTGCGGCTGCATCTATTGACAAAGACGGATTCAGCATAATTTTACAAAGTGCCTGGTTCATGCAGGGCCAAGGCATGAAAGAGAAAAACCCATGAATGGTGTAATATATGTAATGCGCAGCGTACTGTACCTGCGGTATTTTTTTCATAAAATAACAGCCACCGGATCATTTGGCCGCCGGCATGCCCGGTGGGAAAAAACGCTGGTTCTGTCCCGGGAGAATCCGGTCAAGGCCGGGTTATTTCGCCACCATGTCAAGCAGTTTCACGAATCATCCTGCTCTGTGGCAACAGTGGCCTGTGTGGTGAACACGCTTTTAGAAGTCCAGGGACGTCTGCCGAAAACGCCTGTTACCCAGCAGGATCTGCTGGACAAAGTGACCACGGCCCATTGGAAGGAACGTATGGGCCCCAACGGATACCAGGGCCGGCGGGGACTCCCCCTGGCAGTGCTCGGTCAGGTGGTGGAAACCAGCCTCGATGTCTTTGGTATTGCCCACCAGGGAGTAGAGGTGGTGGAGACCACCCGGGATCCCGGCAAAGCCAAAACCTGCCGGCAAACGCTCCTGTCCCGGCTCACAGGCTTTGAGACCCGGGCAGACAGCATCATCATCGCCCATTTTGACCAGGGCAGCCTGCTGCAGGAGTTGAACATACCCCATATCTCACCGGTGGGGGGATTTGATCCACACACAGGCAGGGTGCTGCTCCTGGATGTGGACACTGCTGTGCCGCTACCCTATTCTGTCTGTTTTGACACCTTTTACAGGGCTATTTCCACCCATTACCAGCATCTTTTTCATCTGTTCGGATATGGCCGGGGCGGGTATATTTATATCCGGCTGTAAATCAGAAAGAAAAAATTCAAGGCGCGTCATATAGGTGGGGTCAGGCTTGCGTTATTGTCGTTATTGGAAAGAAAAAAAATCTTTTATAACTGCTATCAATAACGACAATAACGCAAGCCTGACCCCCAAGAGCCTATTCTTTGGGTTTGCCCATCACTTCGGCAAACATCTCCATATCCCAGTCACGGGCCGCAGCCACATTCTGGCGGAACTTGAGGAAATCAATGGTATCCTGACCGGTGATCTTCTTGGTATTGAAGGCGCCGAATCCCAGGAAAGCCTCGCCGCTCATGTTGGCGGCCAGCCAGTGGCGGTGGTCGTTTTTCATGGTGTCCCAGAAAAATTTCTTTTTCTGGCGGACATCCTCGATGGATTTTACCAGACAGGCCGGGAACAGGTTGGCGAATTTCCAGATTATTTTATCCACTTCCTTGTCCAGCAGTTCAAAGTCTGCATTGGCCTGGTGCTGTTTGACCAGGGCCTTGCCCTCGGCCAGGGCATCCCCGGTTTTGTATTCACCGTATACGATCTCCCCGTCTTTCACATAGGTATCGGTTTCAATCATGGGGTTTCTCACCCATTTGCCGTCAATTTTCAATACCGGCACCACCTTGGAAATCATGCCTTTCATTTTCATTTTATAGGCAGACCACATTTCACAGGACACGCAGTTATACATGGCATCTTCCATGGTCAGAAACCAGGGCAGAAAATCCGATGACCCGCCGGCCGGGGAAGACCCGTGTTTGGGGCCTGCCTGGCCGAAAATGGCCAGATCTGATGAAATGGCAAGGTCACAGGCCAAACCGATCTCCTGGCCACCCGCCACCCGCATGCCGTTGACCCGGCAGATGACGGGTTTGTGGCAGCTCAGTATGGCGTCCACCATGTGGTTGAACAGCTCCATGTACTGGCCGTATTCATCACAGCGCCGGGAGTAGTATTCTGAATATTCCTTGGTGTTGCCGCCGGTGCAGAAGGCATAGGGACCCACTGCGGTAAAAACCACGGCGATGACGCTTCTGTCCAGAGAGGCGTTTTCAAAGCCGGCGATGACGCCCTTGACCATGTCCGTGGTATAGGAGTTGTACTGTTTGGGATTGTTCAACGTGACCCATGCGACATACAAACCTTCCACCTTTTTACCGCTCGGATCGGTCAACGGTTTTTTCTCAAAAATCACGCCAGGGGCTTCGGTGCTCCAATAGGGATTTCTGTGTAATGAATGGTCTTTTGCCTCATTATCTCTGGGCATCCACTCTAAAGCCATAGGTTCCTCCTTGTTTTTTCATATGGTTTATCTGTGTATTTTTTTATCAAACGTCCGGCACTATCCGATATAACCGCCATCCACTCCCAGCACCTGGCCGGTGATATAGGAGGCATCATCCGAAGCCAGAAACACGAAGGCAGGGGCTATCTCTTCGGGATCTGCAAACCGTCCCAGCTGGATCCGGCCTTCATATATCTTGCGCAGCTTTTCATCGGACTGGAGCTTGCCAGTCATCTCGGTTTTGGTGATGCCTGGGCAAATGACGTTCACGGTGATGTTATACCGACCCAGCTCCCGGGAAGCGGATTTGGAAAATCCGATGATGCCGGCCTTGGCAGATGCATAGTTAATCTGACCAATGGTACCGAAAATACCGGCTGTGGAAATCACGTTGATGATCCGGCCGGAGTTCTGCTCTTTCATGTGGCGGCCTGCAGCCTGGCTGGTGTTGAAGGCGGCCTTGAGGTGGATGTCGATGATGGCATCCCAGTCCTCTTCCTTCATTTTCAGCAGCATGGCGGGTTTTGATACCCCGGCGTTGTTCACCACGATATCCACACCCCCCAGCTGTTTTACGCATTCTTCCACCATGTTCTGGGCGCTTTCATAGGAAGCCACATCCGCTGCCACAGCCACCCCTTTTCGGCCCAGTTTTTCAATTTCCGCCACGGTTTCTTTTGCCGCCGTGTCATTGGAATGGTAGTTGACCAGTACATCTGCACCCTCCTTTGCATAAAGCAGGGCAATGGCACGGCCGATCCCCCGGCTGCCGCCGGTGACAATGGCTTTTTTTCCTTGCAGTTTCATACATTCATCCTTGTTTGTAAATACTTATAAACTATTAAAAATCAGGCACCAGTACGATACGCTGATCAGGTGACTTTTTATGGGCTTCATCAAAACTTTCCACAATGGTGCTCATGGGACGGGTCTGGACAAACGCTTCAAAATTGATTTTTCCACTGGTGATCATGCCCAGTACTGAGGGATAATATTCCGGCAGGCATCCCCAGGTACCGATGAGTTCCGCATCAAAGGCCATGAGCCGGGAAATGGCATATTCCACCTTGTGGGGACCGAATCCCACCACCAGCATCTTGCCGGTAAAACTCAACAGTGCCAGCCCCAGTTCCTGGCCGGGTTTTGTGCCGGACACTTCAAAGATTTTCCAGCCAAATCCGGGCAGCCCTTTTTCCTTTCTGAACGCTTTGATTTCACCGGATACCTCTTTGGTGGTTTTGCCCATGGAATTCACCGTAAAATCCGCTCCGTTTTTGAGCATGGTGTCCAGGCGTTCCTGGTTGATGTCCACAGCAATGACGGTGGCGCACCCTAAAGCTTTGAGAATCTGGACCATGTACTGGCCCACACCGCCCACACCTATGACAATGGCATGGTCACCCACACTCACATCCGCGCGTTTTGCCGCCTGGAAAGGCGTGGTGGCGGCATCTGCAACTACCGCCAGTTTTTCCAACGGAATGCTGCCCCGGTTGGTGACCGGGCACAGGTCAATGGCCGGCACCGGGATATGAGAGGAAAACCCGCCGTAAATACCCATGGAATTGCCCGGCATTTTCTGGGCCAGGCACCGGTTGCCCCGTCCGGTCTTGCACAAATGGCACTTGCGGCAGGGCATGACCGCCGGGATGATCACCTCTTTTCCCATCCATGCCTTTACATCCTCAGCTGCAGCCACAACCGTCCCGGAAATTTCATGGCCCAGGGTCAGCGGCGGTTTGTTGACCGTGGGCACCCCGTAGTAATAATAGCCCAGATCGGTATGACAGATACCGCAGCCCGCAACTTCCACCAGGACATCTCCAGGTGCCAGATCAGGTACGGGAATCTGTGTCTTTTCCAGTTTGCCCGGGGTTACATCGCCGGTGTCCCGGTCTTTTTTAAAGGGTTGGATCATTTGCCATGTCTGAATGGTGTCAGGAACATTTGCCATTTTTCTCTCCTTTCCATGTTTTATATTTTTTTTGGGTATACAAACAGATGCAGATCAGTAACAGATCTCTTAAAAGGTGCTGATCTTTGCTAACATTTAATTACTTTGACTTTTGTGCCGATCCAGTCAGGGGGCAGATAGACCCGCCCGCTGTTGCCGCTTGCGTTCACTTTTTTCTCGATCATTTCCCGGCCGTAGATCTCAAACTTCACCTTTTTTTCCCTGTAATCGGATACAGATCCTTCCTGATTTTCATCTTCGTTTGTCATAATGCCGCAGACTCCTGTTTACAATCCCAGGAACAGCCTGGTAATATTCAGCTGTTCCATAGATACTATTTAGATACAATACAGCTACATGTCAAGAATTTATTTATATATTTCCTGCCATTGGTTTGCAGAACGCCTTTCTGCCGGCTGCTGCTTTTTGCCTTTGCAGCCAGCTGATCCCCTGCAGTATCCTGCGTTCTGGATATTTGCTATAGCAGCATGCACGCCATGGGGAGCCCCTGGTGGTTTCCTGTGAACGGACCGTCAGAGCCGGATAGGGATGAGCTGAGATGATTGGTGTTGACTTTCATATCCCCTGCCTCTAAATTATACACATGTATGCCTGAACCCCATCCTTTTCCCAGGAGGTCTGACATGACACACCCGGAGTTTGCATCTCCCTGCGGCCTTTACTGCGGTGTCTGCGCCATTCGCATCGCCCACAAGGAAAACAATGAAAAATTCAAGGAACGTCTTGTGGGGGTCTACAAGGGGGATGTGCCCGGCAAAGGTACCCTGCCCAACTGCGAAAATCTTACCACAGATGATATCTTTTGTGACGGCTGCCTGTCAGACAACCGGTTCATGCACTGTCAGCAATGTGATATCCGGGACTGCACCATGGCAAAAGGTATTGCCGGATGCCATGAATGCAATGATTTTCCCTGCCGGTTCATTAATGAATTTCCCATGACTGTGGGAAAGAAGGTCATGATGCGGTGCACGCCTTTGCGGCGGGAAATCGGTACTGAACAATGGATGCAGGATGAAGAAGACCGCTATTTTTGCCCGGAATGCGGACACAAAGTTTTCAGAGGGGTTGTCCGGTGCAACCAGTGCAAAGCCGGACTGAACCTGGATTGAGATGAAAATTCTTCATATCATCAGCCAGGCCCCTGATTTTACGGGAAGCGGCAAATTCATCCAGCAGATCATCCTCCAGAGCCGCAATAAAGGGTATGCCAATTTTCTGGTGGCCGGGATCCAGGGAAATTTTAGACTACCGGAAGGCTTGATCGAAGCATCCCATTGCTTTTTTGTCCAGTTTGACGGAAAAGACCTGGATTTTGTCATTCCCGGCATGAGCGATGTCATGCCCTATGAAAGCCGGGTGTTTTCCAGAATGGGGCAACAGGATCTGGCCGCCTACCACCAGGCATTTGAAACAAAAATCCGGCTGGCAATAGACCGGTTCCAGCCCGATATTATTCATACCCATCACCTGTGGATTGTCTCTGCCATAGCCAGGCGCATCAGTTTCGGCATTCCCATGGTCACCTCCTGCCACGGGACCTGCCTGCGCCAGCATATCCTGTGCCCAAAAATCGGCACCGGTCTCACAGATGATCTCAAAGACATAGACCATGTCATCGCCTTGAGCCAAAACCAGAAGCAGGAGATCATCAAAACTGTCGGGACAGACCCGAACCGCATCCATGTGGTGAGCGGCGGATACAATGATGCCTGTTTCTTCCATGCCCCCAAGGCCTTTGACGGGGTGGTGGAACTGGTCTATGCCGGCAAGCTCAGTTTTGCCAAAGGGGTGCCCTGGCTGCTCAACAGCCTGGCACGGATCCGGCACCTGCCTTTTTTGCTGCACATGGCCGGCAGCAGCAGTGGGTATGAAAAAAACCGCTGCCTGGAACTGGCCGGGAATCTGGGAGAAAAGGTGGTATACCACGGGCCGCTGGGCCATGACGACCTGGGCGATCTTTTGCGAAAGGCGCATGTGTTTGTGCTGCCCTCTTTTTATGAGGGCCTGCCCCTGGTGCTCATGGAGGCCCTGGCCTGCGGGTGCCGGCTTGTCACCACAGCCCTGCCCGGGGTAAAGGAACTGCTGGCAGATGAGGAAAATGACATGGTAAAACTGCTGGATCTGCCTCCCCTTGAAACCATTGACACCCCGTTTGAAGCCGACTTCCCTGATCTGGAGGCCCGCCTGGCAGCGGTTCTGGCGCAAACTATCCATGAAGTGCAAACCTGCGCAGCACCGGACTGGGACTATGCCTGCACCAAAACATTTCCCTATACCTGGGAAAAAATATTTTCAAAAATCGACCAGGTGTACCAGCTGGCTGTCAGTTGAAAAAGCGGTGGTAGGTACAATCATGAAAAATTTATCTTTCAGAAGCTGTTTTCACTGTTTGAGATGGCCGGAAGCTGAAAATAAAGCTGAACAAGTTACAGGAAAATATCCCGGTCCCATGGGCCTGGCTGTAATCGGAGCAGCCGCGCTTTTTGCCCTGTTTCTGCTGTCAGGGCACAACTATCTGCTGTTCCACACCCTTGTGTAGCTGTGGGCCGTGGCCGTGGCCTGGGGACTGTTTCCCGTGTGTTTCGACCCGGATACCGGCCTGACCGGTTTCAAAACCGCCAGTGAATACATCATCATGACCCTTCTGACCGGTGCAGGGGTGCTGACCATCCACCAGCGCCGGAAGATCGGCACCCGGGTGGCCCCGCTGCTGGCCGGCGCCATTTTCGTGACCGTGGTATCGGAATTCATGTTCACCCGCTATGCTTCTCCTTTCGGATTTTCCAACATGCTGGGGCACCTGCTCAAGGTGCTGTCGTTTCTGCTGATTTACCAGGCTTTGATTGTGGAAGGCCTGGAATATCCCTTTGAAACTCTGGCCAGAAGCCTGGAAAAAGCCCGGTATGGACCGCTATTCCATAATTTCAGGAAGGCTGTCAAGGATTTTGCATTGACAATCCGGTCATCCTTCAATAATTTATGATCAACATCAAAAAAGGATTACCCGATGAAATTTACCCTAAACTACTGGATTGACGACGGCTGGTATATCGGCAAGCTGAAAGAAGTCCCCGGTGTTTTCAGCCAGGCTGAAACGCTTGAAGAGCTTAAAGCGAATATCGAAGATGCTTACAACTTAATGATGGAAGAAGATTCAACCATACCCGTATCCGATATTCAAACAGCCGAAATTCATCTTGATGTGGCATGAAACGCCGCAAACTTATTAAAGAGCTTATTTCTCAAGGATGCTACCTGAAAAGGCACGGCAGCAAACATGATTTGTATGTCAATCCAGCTAAAGGTAAGCATGCGCCGGTCCCAAGACATTCCGAAATTAAGGAAACCCTTTACACGCTTATCAAGCAGCAGCTTGGAGTTGATTGATGTTTTGAGCAGCCAACCGGTTCTTATCTTCGAATCTCCTTTCGGTTCAGGCCAGGGCGGCTGTCAATCCCTGATCCGCTGCTTCAACGCCCGGATGATGCCTGAACAGACCTGGTTGGCATCCGCCACCAGGGCCACATCCGCCAGCTGCATCATGGTGGCGTTGGGATTTTTGTTCACCGCCACGATGAACCTTGCATCAGCCAGGGCTGCCGTGTGTTGAATGGCCCCGCTGACGCCGAAAGAGAACAGCACCTTTGGCCGGATATGCTTGCCGGCCTGTCCCACCAGGGCTTCGGAAGAAACCCAGCCTGCATAGACCACGGCCGGATGGCACCGATGAGCAGGATTTCATCTTTTCCATGAGATCTTCGGGGAATCCCGGACCTTTGTCCATCTCGGCTGCCCGGTGCCGGATCTCATTTTCCGCAAATTCCTGCAGGGTCTTGCGGATGAGCTGATGTTTCATGCAGGGATTAAAATCCATACCCATTCCTTTGCTGTGTAATCCCGGAAGGTTACGCCCCAAGGGCGGCTTCAAGGATGTTCCGGTAGTCTGCCTGCCCTAAGTCCCTGGGATTGGATGCATTGGAGTTGTTTTTAAAGGACATGTCGGCAATCAGAGAGAACTGGTCAGATCCGATATCCAGGTCTCTGAAAGTTGGAATCTGAAGGACCTTGGACAGGTCTTTGATTTTCTGGATAAACATTTTTGCCGCCTGGTCATCGGATACTGCATCAATGCCGGTGGTCCGGGCCAGTGCTGCCATTTTCCGGGTGCAGGCCGGCAGGTTGTAATCCAGGACATGGGGCAGGAACATGGCATTGGCCACCCCGTGGGGGATATCATACAGGGCACCGATGGACTCGGAGATGCAGTGCACCCCTGTGACATCGGCATTGCCGAATGCCAGGCCGGCCACCATGGAGCCGTACATGAGATCTTCTCTTTGCCGGGCATTGTTCTGGATATCGGCGAAGGCCTTTTCAATGGATCCCAGGATCAGCCCCACCGCCTTTACTGCATGGGTATCGGTGATCAGGGTGGCCGGCTTTGCCAGATAAGCTTCCACAGCATGGGTCAACGCATCCAGGCCGGTGGCCG
Organism: Desulfotignum sp.; assembly: GCA_011390615.1. GTDB lineage: Bacteria > Desulfobacterota > Desulfobacteria > Desulfobacterales > Desulfobacteraceae > Desulfotignum. The sequence goes on from JAABSB010000034.1 coordinate 19,831, forward strand.
CAACCATGGGTGCAGGCAGCGTTGCGATAAGATCCGGATCCACAATGGATACAGCCGGATACAGCTTCGGCCCCTTGATGCTCATCTTGAATCTGCGGTCCACATCGGTTATCACCGATACCCAGGTGACCTCTGATCCGGTACCGCAGGTGGTGGGAATGGCCACAAACGGCAGGGGATCCACTGCATATTTTTCTTTGCCTTCATAATCCTGGATATTTCCCGGGTTGGTGGCCAGCAGGGCCAGGGCTTTTCCCGCATCAAGCGGACTGCCGCCCCCTAAACCGATCACAAGATCCGGCTTTTGCTGCCGCATTTCTGCGGCAATTTTGTTGATGGTATCGGATTTGGGATTTGCCGCGATGCTGTCATGTACCGGCATTTTTCCCAACTGGTCAAGCACCGGCGCCAAAAGCCCGGCCCGAACCACGCCCTTGTCCGTCACCAGGACCGGATTTTTTGCCGTAATAACCGTTGAAAGCTTATGGATCTGTCCTGGTCCGAAATACAGCCGTGACGGCATGTGATACTGCATGGTATCCTCCCTGAATCAAACACACAGGCAAAACAAAACCAGTGGTCCGGCTTTGTTTTGCCTGTGCTTTTCTGTATTGTTTTTACGCAACTTTCGGACTTCAGCGATAATGAACAGGATCAGCTTACTCCGAAAGTTGCGGTGTTTATCTTTTGTGTTTTTGTCCTACTGTGTCTGTCTTTCAGGCAAGGTGCTCCGCCACCAGTTCGGCAATGTCCCTGGTTTTTACCTGTTCATCCTTGTCCAGTTCCTTCATGCCGTCCTCAATCATGGTCAGGCAGAAGGGACAGCCCACAGCAACGGTTTCCGCCTTTTCAGCCACGATCTCTTTTGAGCGCTCCACATTGATGCGGGACCCGATAGTTTCCTCCATCCACATACGCCCCCCGCCGGCGCCGCAGCAAAAACTTTCCGTACCGTGGCGGGGCAGCTCGGACAGGCCCTGGTTGGACAGGCCGCCCAGAATGGATCTGGGGGCATCATAGATCTCATTGTACCGGCCCAGGTAGCAGGGATCATGGTAGGTGAGCACACCTGCCAACGATTTTTTCACCCTGATTTTACCGTCCGCAATCAGCTGGTTGATGAAATCGGTGTGGTGGATCACCTCGTAGTGGCCTCCCATCTGGGGATAGTCATGCTTCAGGGTGTTCAGGCAGTGGGGACAGGCGGCAATGATCTTTTTCACCTTGTACCCGTTGAGCACCTCGATGTTTTCGGTGGCCATCATCTGGTACATCATCTCGTTACCGGACCGGCGGGCAAAATCCCCGGTGCATTTTTCCTCTGTGCCCAGGATGGCAAAATCCACCCCGGCGGCCTTGAGAATTTTCACCAGGGCCTTGGACACCTTCTGGGTTCTGTCATCAAATGAACCTGCACATCCCACCCAGAGCAGGTATTCCACGTTCGGGTCATCAGCCATGAGCTTGACGTCCAGGCCCTCAGCCCAGTCTGCCCGCTTGTCATACCCGATACCCCAGGGATTGCCGTTCCGTTCCAGGCCCTTGAAGGCGGTGTTGAGTTCCTCGGGATATTCCCCCTGCATCAGGGTCTGGCCCTGGCGCATGGCAATAATCCGGGGCACATGCTCAATGGTAACCGGACACACCTGTTCACAGGCCCGGCAGGTGGTGCATGCCCACAGGGTATCCAGAGCGATCACCTCTCCCACCAAAGCTTTTTCAGGTTTGAACACCGCCATCTTTTCCTTGGTTTTGGCATCCGCTTCAGCATCTCCGGTCAAAGTTTTTGCCAGTTTGGCCCGGAGGATCAGGTTGTCGGCATTGGCGTAAAGCTCCGCCTTGAGGGTATCATTGAAATCATGCAGGTTCAGGGGCTTGTCCGTGACATAGGTGGGGCACACCTCTTTGCACCTGCCGCACTCGGTGCAGGTGTAGAGATCCAGCCCCTGTTTCCAGTTGAGCTGGTGCAGGTGGTTGACACCCAAAGTCTCGTCCTCCCATACTGATTCATCCTCCAGATCCAGCAGTTTGATCTTTTCATGGGGATAGCCCAGGTGTTTAAGGAACACATTTGGCAGGGAGGTGATAACATGAAAATGCTTGCCCAGGGGCAGAAGGTTCAAAAAGGTGAGCTGGGTGATGATATGGACCCAGAACATCAGCACCATGACCCGTTCCAGCCCCACAGGGGAAAACCCGGATATCACATTTCCGGCCGCAATCGTTACCGGTGTCCAGAGAAATTCCTGACCGAATGTCGGGTTGTTGAAAAAATGCAGGTCCCCTGGATTGCCGTGGGCGGTGATGAGCATGAAACGGGCACCGTCATACAGCAGGTCAGATACCATCAATACCCCGATGAGACCCAGTACCAGATAGGCTTCCCAGGTGTTGTGGAGCCGGGGCGGTTTTACCACCATGCGGCGGTAAAAGGCATAGATCACCATGAGCAGGACCACGCCCTCCATGATGTCCTTCAAGGCGATGTACAGATATCCCAAGATGGAGGATTCCCCCAGCAGCGGCAGCTGGAATCCATGGACATAGCCTTCGCCGTAAAGGGTGATGGACCGGATAAGCAGCACACAGAACCCCCAGAATATCAGGGCATGCATGATCCCGGATGCCCGCTCTTTTTTCCGCCCCACCAGGCGTTTCTGGCCCAATGCAATGACCACCATGTTTTTCAGCCGGTCTTTGATATGGTTGAACCGGTCAGCAGGTTCCAGGGCCATCAACAACAGAATTCTCTGATACATGGTCCGGCCGAAAATGGCCAGACCCACCGCAAGTAAAAGTGTCATAAACAGGGGACTCATCTCTACCTCATGCACAAGTTTTGGGGTTGGGGCGCTCAGGCCCGTATTTTTTTAATTTCTTCCTTGAGCAATGGTACCACATCAAACAGGTCCCCGACAATCCCAAAATCCGCCACATTAAAAATCGGTGCTTCCGGATCCTTGTTCACCGCCAGAATCACCTTGGCGCCGTTCATGCCTGCCAGATGCTGGATGGCGCCGGAAATGCCCACAGCCACATACAAAGACGGTGCAACGATCTTTCCTGTCTGGCCCACCTGCTTGTTGTGGGCCATCAACCCGGCATCCACCATGGCCCGGGAGGAACCGAATCCGGCTGCCAGGTCATCCGCCAGATCTTTTACCAGATCCACACCAGCCTGGTCTTTGGCACCCCGTCCCACAGACACCACAATATCCGCATCTGCCAGATCGATCTCGCCGGAGGCATCGGAGATCAACTCTTTGACCACGGCTGCCATGTCTTTTTCAGGGGGATCCAGGGTGACCACATTTTCTGTACCCGTCGCTTCCGGGTCCGCCTCAAAGGCCCCGGCCCGCACGACCGCCACCAGCTTGGGCACGTTAATTTTCACCTTCTGGAGCACCTTGTTGGCAATGGCCGGCCGCACGATATGCACAGCATCCCCGTCAATGGTCACATCAATGATTTCCGTGGCACAGGCTGCCGTAAGCTGCGCCGCCACCCTGGGGGCTGCTGCCTTGCCGGTTTCGGAGAACCCGAACCAGACCATATCTGCAGCAAACGCTTTGGCTGCTTCCACCACAGCCGCAGCAAAGGGGGCCGCGGAAAAAATCTCCAGAGAAGGGTCATCTGCGATATACTGGGTATCTGATCCTGCCGCAGCCAGCTGGGGGGCCAGATCTGCCACATTGCTGCCCACGGCCACAGCAGCGGTGGCAGCACCCAGGGCCCGGGCTTTTGACAACAGTTCGGCAGTGCTTCCCTTAAGCACGCCCTGCTTGATATCCGCAACTACAAGTATGTTTGTCATAATCACTATCCTTACAAGTTTGATATGGGTATGATATTTGAAATCTGCATTTTTTGTGCATGCTGTAAACGGCAGCCATATGGTCAGCGCGTCCGACTATAAAACCTTTGCCTCATTTACCAGCAGCTGCACCACCTGGGCGGTTATCTCGGCCGGATCACCTTCAAACTTTTGTCCACCCTTGCGTTTTTGTGTGGGCATGAACTCCACAATACCGGATGTGGGTGCGGTGCCCCCGATCTCTTCTAAAGAGGTACCAAGGCCGGCCAGGTCCATGACAGTGATTTTCTTTTTCTTGGCCATCATGATACCCCGCATGGCCGGCAGC
>JAABSB010000035.1 GCA_011390615.1 Desulfotignum sp.
AAGGATGCACTGTCAGCCTCGGGCAACAAAGGGGTTACCCGGAACTATCCCCACACCCCGGGCATTGATGCCGCAGGCATTGTTGAAAATAGCAATACCCCTGATACAGCACCAGGTGACCCTGTCATTGTCACCTCCTATGATCTGGGAATGAACACGGCCGGGGGATTCGGCCAGTATATCCGGGTGCCAAAAGAGTGGGTGGTGCCCCTGCCCGACGGCCTGACCCTGGAAGAGAGCATGATCCTGGGGACTGCTGGATTCACTGCGGCCATGTCTGTTGAAAAAATCGCAGATATCCCCCCCAATGCCGGGCCGGTGCTTGTCACCGGCGCCACCGGCGGGGTGGGATCCCTGGCTGTGGCCATTCTGGCGAAACGCGGGTATACCGTGACAGCGGTTTCAGGCAAACCAGAGGCTGATTTTCTCACCCATCTGGGGGCATCAGAGCTCATTCCCCGGCAGTCATTTTTGAAAGACAACAAAGCCCCCATACTCAAGCCCCGGTGGGCTGCGGTTATTGATACCGTGGGGGGAGACATCCTTGCCACGGCCATAAAATCCACCCAGGCCTGGGGAAAGGTCACCTGCTGCGGCCTTGTGGCATCCCCTGATCTGCCGATCACGGTATTTCCCTTTATATTGCGGGGGGTGTCTCTGCACGGCATCGATTCCCAGCATTACCCCAGAGAACCCAGACTGGCCTTGTGGAAAAAGCTGGCCCATGACTGGAAACCTGACAATCTGAAAGAGATGGCAACTCATATTTCCCTGGATCAGCTGAACCCTGCCATTGAAAATATGCGCAAAGGCCGGCTCAAGGGCCGGACCGTTGTGGATCTTACATAATCTGGCCAAGTGCAAATGCACAGGTATCAGGACTTGACAATGGCCGTAAATCCGAATAGACAAAGAAAAGACACACCAACCACCAAAAAAGGAGACCATCATGAGCACACCGCAACATTGCCCTGGATTTGAAAATTTTAAAAATCTGAAATCCTTTACCTGTAAATGCCCCGCATGTGATGCATCCAAGGAAATTTTCTCGGATGAATTTGACAAACCCCATAAATGTGACAAATGCGGTGCAGAAATTGATTTTAACACCTGCACCTATGATGCAGGAGCAGAATAACCTTCCCCTTTAATCTCAGCCCTGCCGGACACTGTTTCCGGCAGGGAAGCTTTTCAGGGCCACGGGTGGAGAAAAACCTGTTCAATATTTATGAGCTTCACCACAATCTGATGTCGGATGGCCAGCATGGGATCGGAACAATAAAGGATGGGGGGACTGAAATGGTATCATGGTCCTATGGGCAAAAAATGACAAAAAAAGAAAGTGAAAATGATGACCGAAACCAGCCCGGACTGAAATACCGTTACAGCTTCCCAGATTTTTTATATTACAGTGCCCTGCTTGCAATCCCTGTAGTGACAGCCTTTACTGCCGTCCTGGACCGGTCCGGGGCAGCCTCCCTGGTCTACCTGCTGGTCCTGCTGGGGTCAGTACCGGTGATGCTCCGGTTTTTCTGCACCCACTGCCCCCATTACTGCAGAGATGAAAACACCTTGAAATGCATTTTCTTCTGGGGACTGCCCAAAGTTTTCAGGCAGCGGCCGGGCTCGCTCGGTGTCATGGAAAAAAGCATCAGTATTGCAGCACCCGCCCTGTTCATACTCTTTCCGGTGTACTGGCTGCTGCAGGCCCCGGGGCTTCTCATCATTTATCTGCTGTCGATCATCGTGTTCGGCGCATCAGTCCGCCGGAACGAATGCCCCCGTTGCATTTATACTGACTGTCCAGCCAACAACGCCAACCAACAGTAAAAACCGGAATTCTCTTTTGAAAAATCCTTGACGCGGTTGGACAAATCCCATATAAAACCAGATCATCATCTGCAGGTATCCGGCAAACGGAACACGGTGCAATCCCGTGACGGTCCCGCCGCTGTGATCGGAAATATCTGTTTTTTCACAACGCCACTGCGCAAGCGGGAAGGCTGCAGAAACAGATCCAATGCCGAAAGTCAGAAGACGTGCTGGGATACCATGTGTGTAAAACCTGATGGCAAAGGGTTTTGCAGGAATTTTATGTCCTGTGAAACCCTTTTTGTGTTTTACAGGCAGCCATAGCGAGGAATCTATGAAAACACAAAAAAAGGCACTGTCATTGCTTGAAAACACCATCGCAGACATCAGAAAAGAACTGGACCAGACCGCCCTGGCAGCGGCCAGAGACCGGCTGCGCAACCAGGCAAAGCCCCCGGGGAGCCTGGGAATAATGGAAGATATCGCTTCCCGCCTGGCCGCCATCAAAGGTACCATTGACGTCAGACTGACCGGCAAGCACATCGTGACCTGCGCCGGTGATCACGGCGTGGTGGCAGAGGGGGTAAGCCTGTTCCCGGCCGAAGTCACCCCCCAGATGGTGCTCAATTTTGCCGGGGGCGGGGCATCGGTGAACGTGATTGCGAAACACGCCGGCGCCGCTGTAAAGGCAGCCGATATCGGGGTCAACTATGATTTTGACCCGGCATTGCCCATTTTCCATAAAAAGGTGCGCCACGGCACCGCCAATTTTACCAGAGAACCGGCCATGACCAGGGATGAAGCCATCCGTTCCATCGAAGCCGGGATTGAAATTGTAGAGGAGCTTACAGCCGAATCTGCTGTGGACCTGCTGGGAACCGGGGATATGGGTATCGGCAATACCACGCCATCCACCGCGGTCATTGCCGCATTTTCGGGTCTTCCGGTGGAAAAACTCACCGGCCGGGGAACAGGCATTGATGACAACGGGTTGGCTAACAAGATCGCTGCCATCAAAAAAGGCCTGGATCTGCACAGGCCCGACCCCACGGATCCCCTGGATATTTTGTCCAAAGTCGGAGGTCTGGAGATCGGGGCTCTGGCCGGTCTGGTCCTGGGAGCAGCTGCCCGGGGTATCCCTGTTATCTGTGACGGGCTGATCTCCACAGCCGGGGCCCTGATCGCCTGTGAGTTGGCACCGGCGGCAAAAAACTATCTGTTCGTGAGCCACAAATCCGTGGAGATCGGCCACAGATACATGCATGACCGCCTGGGGCTGGAACCGCTCATTGACCTGAAATTTCGGCTGGGTGAGGGAACTGGCGCAGCGGTGTGCATGGAACTGCTGGATCTGGCCACACGGATTTTAGCGGACATCAAAACTTTTGACGAGGTGGGGGTGACCAATATCGATTGACAACCCCACCACCTGCAGAAGGGGTTTTTTCGGTGATTTGGATAAAGCGGTTTTCCGGGATCCGGCCAGACGGACCCCGGAAACCATCACCAGATGTTTCCGGCCGAATCTATTCCCCCAGCATGATGCGGATAATTTCCCGGTCGGTTTCTTTCATGCCGTCCCGACCTAGCCGACCGATGTTGGCTATGGTGTTTTCCACCCCTTTTTTCACGATGCCGTCCCCGCCGTAAAACTGCCGGCCTTTCTGGAACATGTAAAACCCCAGGAGCCCTGCTTCCACGGAAAGAGCAATCTTTGCGGCACAGGAGGGTTTGGCCCCGTCACAGATGATGCCTGACACCATGGCCAGGGCATTGACGATGGTGTGGGCCACTTCCCTGAACCTGCCCCCGTGGAGCCATGCAATGCCGGCACCTGCACCAACCCCTGCGCTGACAGCACCGCAGTATGCAGACAGCCTGCCGATACCGGTCTTCTGGTGAATGGTTACCAGGCTGGATACCACCAGGGCCCTGAGCAGTGTTTCTTTGTCAACCCCCATGTGCCGGGCATACACGATGACAGGCACGGATGCTGCGATTCCCTGGTTTCCGCTGCCTGATACGATCACCACCGGCAGCGCGCATCCGCTCATCCTGGCATCTGATCCTGCCGCAGCCATGGCTTTGGCCCGTACCTTTATGTCATCCCCCCAGGTTTCCAGCAGCACAGTCCCGATGTTGGCCCCCCAGTCGCCTGTGATCCCGTCTTCAGCAATCTTTGAATTATAATCAATCTGCCTTTGTATCAGGGGGTGTACATCACCCGGCAGTACAGATGCTGCAAAATCCAGGATATCTTTTATATTCAATATAGACCGGTCAGTGAGTACGGTTGTAGTAATCTCATCACAGTCCTGGTTCTGATACACAATGCTATCATCTTTTTTGATCAGAACAATATTGGTATGAAAATGGGAAATCCGGACCATGGCGCTTGCATTGTCCTTATAGACAGTCACTGCCAGATCAAATATGAAGCTTGTGTCCATTTTACTCACCGTGATGGTTCTTCTGTCAAGAAAGGCTGCAATTTTCTTTTGCCCGTCCGCATCCACACGGGATATAACCTCCAGGGTTTTATCTGCATCACCTGCAACAATTCCGGCTGCAGCGGCTGCTGCAATACCCCGCAGCCCCCCTGTATTGGGCACCACAACACTTTTTACATTTTTTATAATATTGTCACTGGCCTGAATCTTCACCCGGTCCGGCTGACTGCCAAGCACAGCTGCTGCTTTTGCTGCTGCATAGGCAACGGCAATGGGTTCTGTGCAGCCCATTGCCGGGACAAGCTCTTCATGCAAAATTGCAAGATATGCACCATATTGATTATCAGTTAAATTCATCTTGGTTCTATATGTATAATTCCCCTTCTTCTAAGTCACTCATTTGAATTGCCGGTCGGTTTGGTGCCGGAGATTGCCCCGGCAGGTGCGCTTTTGAATACACCCTGAATGGTACCCTGACCGACAGCAAAACACAATTGAAATTCAATTCTTCAAAAAAACAGGTGACATATTCGGACCTTTCAAATCCTGATCTGGATAACATTACAGCTGTATTTTAACAAGAGTTTAACAAACAGGTAATCATTCCCTTACAAAAAAACGGGTAGAATCCCTTCCTATGACTGAAACGCCCCGACAAAAATGGATGCAGATGCTGGCAGATGCGGATGTTGCAGATCTCAAGGCCGGGTATGCGCCCTTTGCTGATAAAATTTCCTATGCCTGGCTTGTAAAACCTGAGACCGGAATGCTCATGGTCCAGGGCAGGGCTGACAGCACCGGCGCTCCCTTCTGCCTGGGGGAGATGACCGTGACCCGGTGCATGGTGCAGACCAAAGATGACATACAAGGGTATGCCATGGTCCAGGGCAATGACCATGAACATGCCCGGCTGGCAGCCCTGCTGGATGCCCTGCTCCAGATGCCGGATTTCCATGCAGAACTGGGAACCACTTTGATGGCGGTCCTGAAGAACAGAGAGCAGAAAAGACAGCAGGCCATGGCAAAAGAGATAGCAGACACCACGGTGGAATTTTTCACCCTCAAACGCGGAGAATAAGGGGCAGGCATGATGCAGAAAGGATTTGATTCCGAGGTGTTTGACAGCCAGGCGGTATTCCGGAACCTGCTTCTGGCAATGGCGAATCCCGGGACCATTGCCGCCACAGACATAAACATCTCCTGCCCGGAACGGCTCCAGCCCGGCGCCGGAGCACTGCTGCTGACCCTGCTTGATTTTGAAACTGTTTTGTGGGCAGACCTGGATCCGGAAACACCGGAAATGCAGTGGGTGCATTTTTACACCGGGACCCGATTGACCCATGCCAAAAACAGGGCCGGATTTGCCCTGTTAACGGACGGTGAAAAACTGATGGATCCCGGCCAGTTCGATCCAGGCACAGCAGCATCCCCAGACAGATCCACCACCCTGGTGATCCAGACCCGGGGAATGGACCAGGGGCCGCAGCTGCGCCTCACCGGTCCGGGCATTGAAAAAGAGACCTTTATCCACCTTGCAGGCATCACCACAGCGTTCTGGGATAACCGCGCCATGGTGAACCAGGCATACCCTGCCGGCATTGATATGGTCTTTGTACATGCCGGCCGGTTTGCAGCCCTTCCCAGAACCACAAAAGTTACGGTGTGCTGATGTACGTGGCGGTAAAAGGCGGTGAAAAAGCCGTAAAGAACTCCCAGCGCCTGGTGGCCCAAAAACGCCGGGGAGATACCCGTTTACAAAAAATTTCCATGGACCAGATCACAAACCAGCTGGGCCTGGGGGTGGACCGGATCATGGCGGAAGGGTCCCTGTATGATATAACCGCCGCTGCCATGGCCATCCATCAGGCCCAGGGGGATATGATGGAAGCGGTTTTTCTGGTGCGGGCGTTCCGCACAACCTTGAAACGCTTCGGCAACAGCATCCCGGTCCAGACTACCAAAATGACCGCCATCAGGCGGGTATCCGGGATCTTCAAGGATATTCCCGGCGGCCAGATTCTTGGACCCACCTATGATTATACCCACCGGCTGATTGCACCTGATCCAGACCAAGGCCCTGATGCCGGCAGTGACCGGCACATGGAAACAGACACCGCTCCCCCGAACCATGCGGCTGCCTGTGAGGACATCTCACCATTGCCTGAAGAACTGCCCCGGGTCATTGACCTGCTCCAGGCCCAGGGACTGCTGCAGCAGGATGATATAAGGCCGCCCGGGGATGCGGCAGAAGATCTTACCCGGCAGCCGCTGGCATTTCCTGTTTCCAGAAGTCTGCGGCTCCAGGCCCTGGCCAGGGGGGATGAGGGATTTATCCTGGGAACGGCTTACTCGCTGCAGCGGGGGTTCGGCCTGGACCGGCATCCGTTTCTGGGCGAACTCAAGGTGGGATATGTTGCAGTCCGGTATACACCGCCGGAACTGGGATTTGATATCCATGTCGGCCGCATGAAGCTCACCGAATGCGTCATGGTCAACCGGCAGGATGATGCGGCCCGAAAAGCTGCCGGGTTTGAAACAGGCTATGGCCTTGTGTTCGGTCAGAACGAAAGAAAAGCCATGTCCATGTCCCTTTTGGACCGGTCCCTGGCTGCAGAAAAGAACACCGGAAAAACCGATTATCCGGCCCGGGATCCGGAATTTATCCTGTCCCACTGCGACAATGTGGAATCCTCCGGGTTTGTGCAGCACCTCAAGCTGCCCCATTATGTGGATTTTCAGTCTGAGCTGGTGTTTATCCGGAACCGCCGCAAAGACCATACCCCTGATAAAGGAAACCGCTGATGCCGCTGTCCTATAATTTTGCCTACCTGGATGAACAATCCAAAAAAATGATCCGGCGGTCCATTTTAAAGGCCATTGCCATTCCAGGGTTCCAGGTGCCCTTCGGGGGCCGTGAAATGCCCCTGCCCTATGGATGGGGCACCGGCGGCATCCAGCTCACCGCCGCCGTCATCGGCCCGGATGACCGGCTCAAGGTCATTGACCAGGGATCGGATGACACGGTGAACGCCATCAGCATAAAGGCGTTTTTCAAAAAAACCGCCGGTATTGAAACCACGGAAGATACGGAAAGGGCCACCATCATTCAGACCCGGCACCGGATACCGGAAACCCCGCTGCAAAATGGTCAGATAATGGTGTTCCAGGTGCCCATACCGGAACCGCTGCAGTTCATTGAACCCAAAAAATCCCAGACCGTTAAAATGCACGGGTTTGAAGAGTACGGCAGCATGCATGTCAAGCTGTATGAAGATATCGCAAAATTCGGGAGGATCGCCACTGCTTTCGATTACCCGGTGCAGGTGCACCAGCGCTATATCATGAGCCCCTCTCCCATACCCAAATACGACAACCCCAAGCTGCATCGGTCACCTGCGGTTCACCTGTTCGGTGCGGGCAGGGAAAAACGCATCTATGCCGTGCCCCCCTATACCGACGTGGTCAGTCTGGATTTTGAAGATTACCCTTTTGAACTGGAAAAATGGGACGGGGCCTGTGCGGTCTGCGGCTCCACAGACAGCTTTCTGGATGAAATCATCACAGATGACACAGGCACCCGGATGTTTATCTGTTCTGATACGGAATACTGTCAGAAAAAATCAGGGAATACCTTTTCATGACCCGGATGCCGGAAAACAGTCCCCAGCCCCTGCTGGCGGTGCAGCATTTGTCCAAATTCTTCGGCAGGCAGCTGGGATGCCATGACATCAGTTTTGCGGTGTCTCCCGGAGAGGTGATCGGTGTGGTGGGTGAATCCGGTTCCGGCAAATCCACACTTCTCAACTGTATTGCCGGCCGGATAAAACCATCCAACGGGTCGGTGTTTTTTCATTCATCAGAAGGGATGACCGACCTGTGCCGGTGCGACGAAGCCCTGATGCGCAAAATCATCCGGACCCAGACCGGGTATGTGACCCAGAATGCGGCCCAGGGACTCAAGATGCACATCAGTGCCGGCGGCAATATCGGAGAAAAACTCATGGCCGGCGGCATGCGCCATTACGGTCAGATCAGAAAGATGGCCCTGGCATGGCTGGAACGGGTGGAAATAGATCCGGAACGTATCGATGATCTGCCCGCCACCTTTTCCGGGGGTATGCAGCAGCGGCTCCAGATTGCTGCCAACCTGGTCAATGCCCCCAAAATCATGCTCATGGATGAACCCACCTCAGGGCTGGATGTATCGGTCCAGGCCCGGCTCATTGATGTGCTGCGCAAGCTGGTATCAGGGCTCCATCTGTCCATGGTTCTGGTCACCCATGACCTGGCCGTTGCCCGGCTGCTGTGCCACCGGCTCTATGTGATGAAACAGGGGGAAATGGTGGAATCCGGGCTCAGCGACCAGATACTGGACGACCCCAGGCAACCCTATACCCAGCTGCTGGTATCCTCGGTACTCAAACCGTGACACAGTGACAGATCACCCAATTTTTGGAGAATTTCATGGCCCCGCGCTGGATACTCAAACTGGAAAATATTGAAAAGGACTTTCTCTTTCACCTGCAGCAGGGCACCCGGATTGTGGTGTTCGACCGGTTCTCCCACCTGTTTTATCCGGGCCGGGCCTCCATTCTCACCGGCCCTTCCGGATCTGGAAAAAGTACGCTGCTGCGCATGATTTACGGCACATATAGAACCGGGGGCGGCCATATATGGGTCCGGCACCGGGACCGGCCGGTGGATATTGCCGCAGCCGCGCCCGCCATGATTTACACCCTGCGGCGGGACACCATCGGGTATGTAAGCCAGTTTCTCCGGGTGGTCCCCAGGGTGTCGGCCTTAGATACGGTCATCGAACCGCTGCTGGCCAGAAACATGGACCTGGAAAAAGCCCTGAAAAAAGGCCGGGCACTTCTGGAACGGCTCAATATTCCTTCAAACATGTGGCACCTCTCCGCCACCACCTTTTCCGGCGGTGAACAGCAGCGCATCAACCTGGCCAGGGGTTTTATCGCCCCCTTTCCCATCCTGCTGCTGGATGAGCCCACCGCATCCCTGGACCTGAAAAACCGGCAGATTGTCATCGATCTGATCAAAGAAGCCCTGGCAGACAACACCTGTGTGATCGGCGTATTCCATGATCCGGCAGACCACAGGGATTTTGCCGATCACACCATTGACCTTTCCCTTATGCTGAACCAGGAGGTGATGCAGCCATGCACACAAAAAAACTGATTCTCGGCGGTCCCCTGTTTGACGGAAATACCCTGTCACCTCAGGGGACCATATTGATAGAAGGCCAAAAAATTGTGCACACCTTTGCAGATACCATCCACATGGTCAATGCAGAAGTGATAGATGTCCAGGGCCGGCTCATCATGCCCGGTCTGGTGGACCTGCATTCCGACAGCCTGGAAAGAAGCATTGAAAAACGCAAAGGGGTCTTTTTTGATACCGATTTTGCCATCCTTAACCTGGACCGCCAGGCAGCTGCCTGCGGCATCACCACCTTCTGCCATGCCGTGAGTTTTGCAGACAACGAGCTGGGGCTGCGCTCCCCTAAAGAAGCGGAAAACTGTGTGCGCACAATCAAGGCGTTCACCGATTCTTCCCAGGCCCTGGTGAAGCACAAGGTCCATATCCGGTATGAGGTGGGATCTGAGAACAGTTTTACAATCGTGACCCGCCTGGTGGAAGAGGGACTGGTGGACCTGGTTTCCATCATGGACCACACCCCGGGCCAGGGCCAGTTCAAATCCATGGCATCCTATATCCGTTTCCAGTCCATCGAATACCAGGTCCCTGAAACCCTCGTTATAGAAAAGGCAAAAGAGAAACTGGCCAACAATGCCCGGGCCTGGGAGATGGTGAGCACCCTGGCCAAAACCGTGGGCGCGGCAGGCATTCCCATGCTCAGCCATGATGACGACACCCGGGAAAAGATTGATCTCATCTGCACCCTGGGCATCGGGGCCTGTGAATTTCCCGTGACCCTGCCCGCGGCTAAAAAAGCCTTTGCCCGGGGGGTGAAAATCTTCATGGGGGCCCCTAACCTGGTACGGGACCAGTCCACCAGCGGCAGTTTAAAGGCCTCCGAGGTCCTTGCACACCAGCTGTGCACCGGGCTGGTATCTGATTATTACCCGGAATCCCTTCTCCAGGCCGCCTTTCTGGGACAAAAATTCACCGGCTGCGCAGAAGCGGCTCTCAAACAGGTGACCGCAGGTCCGGGGGATTATCTCACCTCCCCGGACAAGCCCGGCCGGCTGGTCCCCGGAGCGGATGCCGATATCATCATTGTGGACCATTCCCATACCTGGGCCCACATCACCCATACCCTGGTACAGGGCAGCACTGTATATAAAACCCAAATCCATGAGGCGGTTGCATGAATATCATCGGCGCAAGTATCGACCCGGTCCGGATCGACGGATCACTGGACCGGCTGAACCAGGATTTACAGGCATTTGACACCATCGGCATCCAGGCGGTGGAACTGCCTGTCCACGGGCTGGATGCCATTTTAAACGGCACCCTGCACACATCCAGAACCCGGCAGGTTATGTCCCTGCTCTCTGATTTTGATTTCTGCTATTCCATTCATTCCCCAAACCCTGTGAACCTGATGGACCGAAAAGATCCAAACCTGCACAAAGCGGTGTTAGAGGCCTCCCTGGACTTTGCCCGGCAGATCCACGCACACGTGGTGGTGTTGCACAGCGGCCGGTTCATCCCGGAAGAAGAGTTTGCCATCACCCCGGCCCGGTCCCTGACAGCCTCAGAACAGCACCGAATGCTTGAGGCAGAAGCACAGCTGTTGAAGGACCTTGCAGGACAATATCCGGATCTCATGATCGCCCTGGAAAACGCCAGGCCCTACCTGAGCCAGAGCCCTTACACCTATGCGGAACACCTCGGCCCACTCAGGGAACAGGTCCTGCGGGTCAACCGGGACAATGTGAAAATCAACCTGGATTTCGGCCATTTGTTCATGGCATCCAAATTTTACGCATTTGATCCCCTGACAGCGGTAAGACAGATAAAAGATCTGGTGGTCCATACCCATGTGCATGACAATTTCGGGGGCACGGTGCACCACTGGGAAAAACAGCAGACCCATCAGCTGCCATTCGGCAAGGGCGATTCCCACATGCCCGTGGGGTTTGGACAGATCCCCATCCAGGCCATCCTGGATATCCTGCTGCCCGACTATGACGGGCTGTTGATCATGGAGCTGCGCAGCCGCTATTTTTCCGACACAAAAACCTCCCTGGAAAACCTGTCTGCCCTGGTGGCGGCAAGTAATGGCCGGACCTGAAAGCCCGTAGCCGTTGAAAAAACTGAAGCGTAAGGCACCTAATGATTGGAGACAATATGAACAAAGTTCTTTTTATCTGCGGCCACAACAGCGGCAGAAGCCAGATGGCGGAAGCGCTGCTGGCAAAAATGGGCGGCAATGAATTTACCGTTCAGAGCGCCGGACTTCATCCGGCTGAAGCGGTAAATCCCATAGTGGTTGAGGTGATGCAGGAGCTGGGAATCGATATGTCCGGACACACACCCAAATCCGCTTTTGACCTGTTCAAATCCGGTGAATTGTTCACCCATGTGATAACCGTGTGTGACAAGGAAACCGATGAGAACTGCCCCGTTTATCCGGGCATCCAGAAACGTGAAAACTGGCCCTTTCCAGACCCGGAAAAACTGACCGGCACCCATGAGGGAAAACTGGCACAGCTCCGAAAAATCAGGGATGCCATCAAGACGCGGATTGCGGAATACTTCAATTTGTCAGCGTAAACCAATACGGAACAAACTGACGTAATATTAAGCATGTTCCCGACCATTGCAGACCAGGGAGAATGACCGCAAATTTTTCATTCGAAAATCGCTCCATTGCAAATGGACAAAATTTTATTCACAAACGCTTTCAATTACGAACATTGATTGATCGACGGCAGTAGATTGTTTTCACGGAGAATACGACCAGCATCGCGTGGCTTTACATTAAGGAAGAAACGCCTTTTCAGTTTTTCCTTCTACGATGATGGATATTTTCATGACCGGGAACCGTCATATCCTCGAGAAATGCAAGATCGTCACTTTTACCCCGGGTCAAAAGGCTTGTGATGCCACCGAATACCGACAGAATTTTGTTCAAATTTCCTGATGCCGATGCAGACAACAGGGACAGAGCATATGGTTTCAATCATTTTTCAACCAGACAACCCCGCCACCGGCAATTCATTCAGCTCCAGCCTGGCCTCCTGCCAGCCGGTGATTGCTGTCAATCAGCGGCTGGATCACCCGGGTGTTGATTCTGTCCCCGATATCATCCCGGCCCTCAGCTGGAGCATGTCATTGAATCCAGCCCCTTCCGGGATGATCACCGGCGGTTTGAATCCGTCATAGTCCGCGTACTTGTCTGATATATATTTGATGAACAGCATGGACAGCACATAATCCTTGTACTGGCTGACGTCCATGCCGCCGCGCAGTTCATCGCAGCTTTGCCAGAGAAAGGCGTAGAGTTGAGATTTTTTGAGGGCCATCTGCGGTTGTTTCCATCCTGGTTTGAGAATCAAGGGCCAACATCTAAAAAATTCTTGCCACTATATCGGCCCGGGGACCGCTTGCCAAACTCATTTCCCCCTGAACAGCGGGCTATGGCACCACAGGAATCCCAGGCGTTGTCCGGCTACCGGACTGTCGGAGACTTCGTATCCCAGGCCGGCAACAAGAGATCACCGGGGACTGCATCCATGAAAAAAAACTTACGCATGTTAACGGCGCCAATGAAGTGATGAATGTCCGGGGAATCACCAAATGCATATCCCTTTGACGTCCATTGTTTTGAGGTGCCGGCAGGCCGCATGCTCATCCGGCGGTACAACTTTTGCTAACAGCATCAAAATTGAAACATATGGTGGATATTCAGCTATTGATAGGCAGAATCGTGATCCGGGTGAAGAGACAGTATCCGAAGCCATGGCTGGTCGCGATATCCGATTGCCCGGAATCCTTTACTGATACGAAAAGTATACAGCCGGCAGCCCTTGGGGCCTTTTCGGGACAGAATCGCTTCCCATTTCAATCCGTGGTCTGCATACAATTGCTGCCATGTCATGGCTGATATTTTTTTACAGGTGTTCAGAACATGCCGCTGATCCATTTTGGTCAAATTGAAAAGGGCCTGCTGAAATAACGGATTGTTCAAATCCAGCCTGACAGGATTGCCTGTATCGCCGAAGGTCATTTGATTCGGTTTTCCAGATCATGAACGTCGGAGTCTGCCGGTGGATTTTTTTCTGCCCAGTCCACTGCTTTGTTCAAAGCGGTTTCAACGTCCGGGGCATGCAGCCATTTCTCATTTTCCGGAATAAACCGCCCCAGCTTGATCAACCACACACCTGGATCCAGTTCACTTAACATCACGGTCTGGCCGGCAAATTTTTTACCAAGAGAAATCTGGCCGCTGCTGCCTATTGTTTTAATGATATCCATGATCACCTCCTGCAATCGGATTTCTTATGAATTCATGATAGCATTAATGCATGAAATGTCAAGATGGCGGATTCCGCAAGGTCGGCCTTGTTGAACAAATTGTCTTCGGATGGAACGGCCGTTACAGTCATGGATGCCTTGTGCCAGGGGTGTTGCTCAGGTGATATCGCTTTGCGGTGCTTCGCCACCCCACAGCGCTGAAATCACCTGTTCCATCTGGGAATAAAATCCGTGGATACCCTTTTTTTCATGGAGAAACTGTTTTGACAGCCGGGCTCTGACCCCTTCCGGGTCCCTGGCCGGCAGGTACCAGTATCCTCCAGGTCTGAGGACTGTACCGCACCACTTTGGCATACCCCCGGGTCTTCCGGTTAAACACAATCATAATATCCCGGTAACTCAATCCCAACACAAATACCGGATAGTTGTCCAGAATCAGGAATCCCACACTTTTCCAGCTGAAAGGACTGCTGCCATGCGCGAAATAACCCGGTTGGCCGCCAATAATGAGCTTACGGAAAAAAAGCTGTTCCCCCATCCATTGATCCATGAATCTTCCACTGTGATCCGCTCCCGGTTCGGAGAATACACCGAAGTGGAGGCCGGGTGCTTCTGCAATGAAATCTCCCTGGGGGACTATTCCTATCTGTCCACCAGTGTCCGGGCCATCTGGTGCGATATCGGCAGATTCTCCTCCATCGCCTCCCACTGCGTGATCAATCCGGGGAACCACCCCTACCACCGGGTGACCCAGAGCCACTGCACCTACCGGTGCCGGCAGTACGGGTTTGCAGACCAGGATGATGACGCGTTCTTTGCATGGCGCAAACAGGATGCCGTGACCATCGGCCATGATGTCTGGCTGGGGCACGGGGTCTATGTGATGCCCGGGGCTGTCATTGCTGACGGGGCTGTGGTGGCTGCCGGCTCTGTGGTCACCCGGACCCATCCGGTGGGTCCCTATGAAATCGCTGTTGGATCCCCTGCAAAACCCGTCAAAAAACGGTTTTCCGACGGAATCATCGACCGGCTCCTGGAGATCCGTTTCTGGGACTGGCCCCGGGAAAAACTGGAACAGGGGTTCAATGACCTGTATGATGTAAACGCCTTTATCGAAAAATACTGATTGAAACACAATTCTATCATTAAGGTAATTCATTCCCAACACTTGTAAGAGATAATGCGCATGAACGGTTGAAAACTGTCTTTTCAAGGAGCGCATATCCACCATGCAGGCCATACAGGCAACACCTGAAAGCAAAACACCACCGGCCCCTTCTGCCAGGGCCGGCACCGATCTGCCCTTTTTATATCCTGCCCTGGCAATCAAGACCGGATCCATGGAGGCATTTGTTGAATCACTGCCATTTTCCTTCAGGGATGTTACCGCAGGCGCGGAAAATGAGTTCCAGACCGTGGTGCTGGGAAAACGAGAGGATGTGGACCTACCCATCACCATTGAGTCTGCCAATTTTTTCAAGAACATGGTCCGCAGGGCCGCATCCGGGGACACCTCCCCTAAAACGCTCACAGCCCTGGAACGGTATCTGGAACAGAAAAACGAGGTCTGGGAAAATTCCTGGGTCCGGTTTCCTGAACAATACCTCAACAATTATGCCCGGGAGGTGTTTGCCGCAGACCTGCATGCGGACAAGGCAAACCCTGGTGCGGGCCTCCGGTCGGATGCCGGGCAGTTCAGGTTCACCCGGGCCGGTGAACCCATGATCCGGGTACCGGTTTCCTATCTGCTCAAACTGGCCCTTGCGGATGTGATTGGGTCTGCGCAGCTGATTCATCCGCGGATAAAGCGTTTCGGCGAAAAGATGATGGCCCATTTCCTCAATGACAACTCCTCTCCTGAAATTCTTTCCTTTCACCCGGTGCGGTCCGGGTCAGGGTCAAGGGGGATCGGCCGCACCCTTGCCACGGAAACCCTGATCCGGTTTTTGTTCACCCAGCTGCTGGTGCAGTATGCGGAACAAAAACTGGGGCTGCTGGATACTGGACAGCAGGTGCGGGTGTATTTTTCCGCCTCCCCGCCGGTGATGCAGCACCGGCTCAATGCATGTCTTTCCGATGCATTCTACCGCTATCTTTTCATGAGCCCCTGCCTGTCGGGATGGAACAAGGGCGAAGAAAAACACGCCTATATGAAACTGTGCCATGAGGTGCTGTCCAGAAGCCAGATCAACGGCATTGCCAAACTCAAGGAAGCCGGCATCATCAATTCAAACCTGGTGATCCTGCCCAGCAGCTCCAATATCAGCCTGGCCAACAACGGTACCCACATCAGTATCGGCAGCAGGAAAATGTCACAGCTTATGGCAGATCCGGGATCCGGTTTCACCGCAGCGCATGAGAAACACCTGGGAGATCTGGTCATCAAGGTGGCAGAGCATTTTTTGTGCCTGTTTCCCGGCACCTACAGCGCCTCGCCATTCCGCCTCAATTTTGAAGACTTTCACCCGGAAAAAATCCTGGGGTTTCTTCCCCATGAACTGGATTACACCCATCTGCGCATGATCTGGCGGCGCTGGAAAAAAAAGGCTGCCAACCGGATTCTGGGTCAGCCCGTCACCCCTTTCGGCCCGGTATGGCTGGACCGGTTCATCAGCTCAGCATGTGGCCTCAAAGGTGATTTTGTGCCGGATTTCCGGTTGGTGGATTACCTGGTTTCGCTGATGAGCACGGACCAGAGCCCGGCCCTGGACGGCACACCGGAAAACAGTATCCGGCTGGGCAAAGACCTGGCCCAGATGGGTATTTTTGATACCCGCATGCCCCTGTACCAGCTGGTCCGGCTCAGGGAATTTAAGTGCATGGGATACAGCGGATTCGAGCACCGGTACTACAGCATTTTTGAAGATATCCTTGCCGATATGGGAGGTGCGGCTGATCTGCAGACCCTTATCACAGCCCTGGCCTTTCAGTATATTCTTAACAAGGATGTCACCCATGACATGATTCCCGACACCCCCGGGGTGGAAAGCGAGCGCCGCCAGATGTTTTTCTGTGCCGCCGTCAACCTGCCCACCTTTTATGTAAAAACAACCACCCCGAACCGTTTCCTTTTAAAAATCGTGTCCCGGATTCCCAACACCCGAAAAAGCCGGCGGTATCCGGGATATACCCGGATCAAACTCTCCGATTACAAACAGGCCCTGATCGACATCCTCAAGACCGACGGCAGGGCCCTGGCCGACTCGTTTCGTATGCAGGCCGCCTTATCCGACCTGCAGGGACGTATCAACTCTCCGGATACCCGTTCCGCAAGCGGAAAACTGGTCACCGGCATTTTACAGACCCAAAAGAAAAAAAATCCCATGCACTACGCCGGAGACACCTTTAACCGGCATGCGGAAACCTATTACCGGGACACCCTTTGCAGCCGGCACATTGCAGAAGGGTTTAAGACCCTGATCAATGAATTTTCCCGAATGGACCTGTGGGCCAGTTTCAGGGAGCCGGCTTTCAAGGATATCATCCGCACCATTCTTCCTGACCTGGATCTGGATATTTTTTTAACCCAGGTGAAAATGCCGCTGATGGGCCGCACCCTTTCCGTGGAAAACACAAAAAAACTGATTTTTCTGATCATTTTATACGTGGGCCTTGAGAACAGCCAGAATGAACCCCTGTAAACATCAGACCCCTGCCCCATGACCCGGCATATTCACCAGTATATCCAGCGGGGCAGCACAGAGATCAAAACCGAAACCCTCTTGTATGACCGGACCATCTGCGCCCTGTATTCCGTGATCCGGGAAAACGCCCCGGGCATGTTCAATCTTCTGGTATCTGCCAGGGCTTCGGCCCTGCTGGGTTTTCTCTGCTATGACCTACCCCTGAAAAAAAACATTTCAAATCCTGCCGGGTTCCTGCACCGCATGGGCATCCCTGCCAGAGACATATACGGACCGGTGGGCAGGCTGAACACCCTGCGCCGGTTTTTTGAACGCCAGATCCGGTTCTGGGAATGCCGGCCCATGACAGATGATCCCGGATCTGTGGTGTCCCCGGCTGATGCCCGGGTCCTGACAGGCTCTTTTACAGATACCGGCGACCTGTTCATCAAGGAAAAGTTCTTTCAGTATGACGAACTGATCGGAATGGACCGGCCCCGGTGGCGCAGGGTGTTCAGACACGGGGATTATGCCCTGTTCCGCCTGACGCCGGACAAGTACCACTACAACCATGTTCCGGTATCGGGAAAGGTGGTGGATTTTTATGAAATCACCGGCCGGGACCATTCCTGCAACCCCGGGGCTGTGGTGCGGGCGGTCACCCCGTATTCCAAAAACCGCCGGGTGGTGACCATCATTGACACGGATGTGGCCAACGGTTCCGGTGTGGGTCTGGTTGCCATGGTGGAGATTGTGGCCCTGATGATCGGGCGTATCGTGCAATGCTACAGCCCGGACCGTTATGATCCGGTCATGCCGGTGCAAAAGGGCATGTTTTTGAAAAAAGGCCAGCCCAAAAGCCTGTTCAGGCCCGGCAGTTCCACAGTGGTATTGGTATATCAAAAAAACCGCATCCAATTCTGCCGGGATCTGGTAGAAAACGCCCGGCGCTGTGATGTGAAAACCCGGTTTTCGACCCATTTTTGCACCCCGCTGGTGGAAACCGATATCCAGGTAAGAGAAACCATAGGAAAGGCAGTCTGATGGACCAGATCATTTTTATCACAGGTTTGGCAGTCATTGTGGCAGGATCTTTGTGGTGGGGGTTCACATCCCTGCCAGAGGAAAAATGGCAGATCATGGCGGTGCTGCCCCGGCACAAAACCGGCGCCGGATGGCAGGGCCGCAATCTCACCTATTACGGGCTGCTGTCCGCCAATGCCTATACCTTTGCCGTGATCCTGTTTCTGGTCCTCGCCACCGCCGCCCGGATCCCCCTGCCCGGGGTGTGCCTCTTTGTCGCCGGCGTGCTTGCCGTCTGTCTGCCCGCCTCCAGGATCATCGCCCGGATAGTGGAAAAAAAGAAAGGCACCCTGACCGTGGGCGGTGCCGTGTTTGCCGGCATCCTGGTATCACCTGTGCTGGTGTTTTTCATCAACCTGATCCCGGGACCGGTCATGGTTGGTCCTGTGCAGCCGATGGTGCTGCTGTCTGCGGTATCCATTGCCTATGCATTCGGCGAAGGCCTGGGCCGCCTGGCCTGCATCAGTTTCGGCTGCTGCTACGGCAAACCCCTGGACCAGTACCATCCGTACATCCGGAAATTGTTTTCCCGGTTTTACCTGGTGTTTACCGGTCCTTTGAAAAAGATCACCTATTCTTCCGGGTATGACGGGCAAAAAGTGCTGCCGGTGCAGATCATCACGGCAGCCCTGTATACAGGCACCGGACTGGCTGGTACGGCCCTGTTTCTGAACGGATACTTTCGCTTTGCTTTTCTGATCACCCTGGCCGTCACACAGATATGGCGGTTTGTTTCCGAATTTCTCCGGGCGGATTTCAGGGGCAATCTCACCATATCTGCCTATCAGATCATGGCCCTTGCCACCCTCGGTTGTGCCGGTACCATGGCCCTTTTGCTGCCGGTGGACACCAGCCTGCACCTCCCCCGCCTCCATGAAGCGGTATCCGCCCTCTGGAATCCCTGGATGGTGCTTTTTGTCCAGGGGGTCTGGGCCGCCGCCTTTCTCCACTCCGGAAAAAGCGTGGTCACCGGATCCCGCATCTTCTTTCATGTAGAAAAAACACGGGTTTAATCCATTTTTAATACGACAATAATACCGGCATAACGGTACCGGGTTACAAACAAGGTATCATAAATTTTTATAAGGAGTCTGCCATGAACAGGTTACTGCCGTCATCAAAAGATTTGAACGACACTTTCATCCCTTGTCTGGACAATGAAAAGCTGTCCTGGTTCAAAGAAAAACTGCTGGCAAAACAACAGGAACTGGTCCGGAAACGGACTGACATCAAAAAAAATATCCGCAGCCTGAAAATGAAACATGCGGATGTGGTGGACCAGAGTATCCTGATGAGCAGCATTGAAAAAGAGATCGATTTTTCCCGGCGCTGTGATGTGCTGATCACCCAGATTGAAAGGGCATTGGAAAGAATTGAAGCGGGCGGGTTCGGCTATTGTGAACTCACCGGCGAACCCATCGATGAAAGACGTCTGGAAGTGCAGCCCTGGGCCACCCTGTCCATCAAAGCCCTTGAGGAAATTGAAAAAAAGCAGTCCCTGCCCTATTTTTGAGAAACCGGCCCCGATTTATCGCTGTGATTATACTGGTTTTTGAGGCTTTCCAGCGCTGGATTACTGTGTACTCTGCGGCCAGGTGCTACTATGCGGCGTGTGATTTTTTAACCGACTGGGTGGCGTTGTCAAAACAGCGGCTGACTGCTGCCAGTCCCAGGTTGGTTAAAAACCGGTGAAAAATAGCTTCAGATGAAAATGCCTTTGCCCGTTCCAGGCTGTTTTCCTTCAGATGTCTGCGCAGGGCGGCATCCGTTACAAAGCGGGTAATGCCGGCGGCCAGACCGGTGATGTCATCGGCCAGAATCCCGTTTTGCTGTGTCTGGATGATGTCCAGGGGTCCTTTTTCCGCATAGGCAGCCACAGCCGCCCCGCAGCTCATCGCCTCCAGAATGACATTGCCGAAAGTATCAAACCGGGACGGCAGCACCAGCAGATCCACCCTGGAATACAGTTCCGGCATCTGTTCTTTGTCCACCCACCCGAGGAACAAAGCATCTGGCAGACACGTTTTCAGCCGGTCCTGTGCAGGGCCGGTGCCGGCGATCACCAGTTTTACATCTGCGGCATTTTTTTCCAGATGTTCCAGGATCATTGGCAGGTCAAACACCCCTTTTTCCTCGCTCAGCCGTCCTGCATACAGCAGCACGATGTCAGTATCCGATATCTGCCCTTTGAAAAAAAGCTGCCGGTCCCCGTGCCGGGGATAAAACTTGTCATCCACCCAGTGGGCGGTTTTGTACACCCGGGCTGCATCATAGGCGATGGCCGGGCCCACCAGCCAGTCAAAATGGTCCTGGTTCAATACAAAAATATGATCACACTGGCGGTAGAATGCCCGCAGGGTCCGCCGGAGCCTGTCCATCCCGGGAGGTGACAGCTGGGTGGTGTATTTGAAAAATTCCAGCCAGTCCGTATGCATGAAAAAATACACCGGCACGGCCATGGCATGTTTGAGAAACAGGGCAACAAGACCCATAAGCAGTTCGGTTGAACAGATGATCCGGTCATAACCACCCTGGATAAATATCTCTTTCACCGCAAGCAGGTCCGGCACATAAAACACCTGGTCCGGATAACCTGGAAAAGCAAAACTGCCCACAGGCGGTACCACCATTAAATGTGGGGCCGGCGTTATCCGGTCATGACAGATAAGAAAATCAACGGGCATGTCATGGGCCTGGATAAATGCCAGCTTTCTGGACAAAGAGGCAGATACCCCGTTGTTGTCACAAAGGGTGTCGGTGAGCCACAGGGCCCGCCGGGGATGGGTATGCCTGCCCATGGCCTGTGCAAACCGGTTCACAAACGTCCGCTGGCCCATGAGTACCCGGGTGGAAAGCAGGGAGGCCCCTGCAATGACCGCCCAGGCCAGCACCGGAAATGACAGGGTGTCAAAAAATTCCGACACATTGATCCGGGATCCGTGATCAAAAGATAGGGCCGCCTCTTTTTCAAACAATGCCCGGAAGTGGGAAGGAATCTCACATTTGCGGATCAGATCGGCGGTGTCCACGGCCCGGTTGATGTCCAGACCTTTCAGTTGCACAGCCTGGGTTTTGATACGCCTGGCAATGATCTGGTTCAGACTGGTGAACATCCGGGAAGAGCCGGTTTTCAGCAGATCAAGATACAGGTCTGTGGACCGGTTTTTTGCCCGGGCAATCTCATCGATTTTCCGGATCAAAGGCCTGAAATCCGGGGTGACCCTGAACCGGCTCATCAGGCCGGGCCGTCTGCCGTGGAGGGCTTCGTGAAAGGATTTAAAAAAAAACAGGGTGAAACGGTGGCGCCGCAGCTCCTGCATGGCATTGCTGAACGTAAGGCAGATCAGTTTGTCCCGCAGACTGCCCTTATGGAGAAACATGCGCACCAGGCCGGGTTCCTCCATGTGCAATGCGATCTGGGACAGGTAATCGATAAAGGCGATATTGAGCTTTTCATGAATGGTGACACTGCCATAGGGATGCAGTGTACCGGACCGCAGGGCTTCCAGGGCCAGCTGTGACATGGGGGTTTGTCTTGTTTTGTTCTCCAGGTCCGGCACATGCATCCAGGTACCGCAGGTACCGGCAAACAGGCCCATATGATCGTCGGATCCCCCGGTTACCTGCTTTTTATAAATGGATCTACAGAAATTGCCGGCCCTGATCCCGTATTTTTTCTGCCACAGATCGATCTGTTCTTCGCTCAGGCTGTCCAGCCATTCCCAGATCAGCAGGTTCTGCCATACATCCCGCTGGCCGTTGAGTACCTCAAACCGGTCGAACATGAGCACCAGCTGCTCGAACATGGCAGGATCAGGCCGGCCGCTGCCGGCATGGACATACAGGGGATGGGGCAGTACGGTCGGAATATCCTGGTCTGCCGCATAGGTGATAAAAGCAAAAATATCACTTCTCAACCCATTGAGTTTTTCCTCCTGGGACGGGGTGAATCCATAGGCCAGCACATGCAAATGGGTATTGAATGCATTGAAACAGCAGGTGAATTCTGCGCCCGGCAGAACATCCTGCCCCTTTTCCAGAAGGTCCCAGCAGGACCTGGCATTGTTGTGGTTGGTGATGGTGACAGCATTGCACCGGTTTTTTCTAAGACAGGTAACCAGGTCCTCTGTCTGAAGCCAGGTTTCCGGAAACCGCAGAATTCTGCCCAGAAGCTCGTCTGTCACATCGGAGTTGCAGTCATGGCAGTGCAGATCGATTTTAATGCACGCTTTTGCCGGCACCGCCCTCCGATGACTGGCCAGTTGTTTCTGGAAAGCCTGCTGGATGTTCTGCTGGAACCCCCTGGTTTCTGTCATGGCGTTTATATTCCTTTATATATGGGTATGATTTTTATTCACCGCACCATAACAGCGATTCAATAAAAGCATGTTTGCATTGTGTTGTTTTTTTGTAAGGCAGCCGGAAAATTTTTTTAAATACAATCATAACTTCTGCCTAATATGACATGAACAAAAAAATGGTTTTATGGCATGCAGTAGCTGAAATGACGCTGGTCAAGTAAACTTTTGAAACCAAACGAATTAAAGGAGAAACACATGAAGGGGTTGACATGGATGAAGCAGACAAAATTGTTTGTTGTTGGACTTCTGGCGGTCCTGATTTCTGTTACAGGAGTCATGGCCGAAGAAACCATCACGGAATTCCGCATCGGTATTCTCGGGGGTGAAAACGCTTCGGACCGGCTGCGGTCCAATGAATGTATGCGTGCAAAAGCAGAACAGGTGCTGGGTGTGCCCACCAAAATTTACGCTCCGGCAGATTACAACGGGGTGATTGAGGGGCTGCTGGGCGGAAATCTGGACATGGCCTGGCTGGGTGCATCCGGCTATGCCAAGGTGTTTTTGACCAATCCGGATGCTGTGGAGCCGGTGCTCACCAAAATAAACACAGACGGATCATTCGGATATCACGCCATCGGATTTGCCCGGGTGGACAGTGGTATTAAAAGCCTTGACGACATGAAGGGAAAAGTGTTCGGATTTGGCGATCCCAATTCCACCTCCGGATACCTGATTCCCTCCATTGAAATCCCCCAGGCCGGATATCCCATGGAATCCGGTGCCTATTTCAAGGAAGTTAAATTTACCGGGGGCCACGAACAGACCATTGTGGCGGTTTTCAATGGAGATATTGACGGCGGGGTGACCTGGGCCTGCGGCATTGGCAACTGGGTGGACGGATACAACAGCGGGGCTCTGAGAAAAGCTGC
>JAABSB010000036.1 GCA_011390615.1 Desulfotignum sp.
CGCTGATGGGCAACCGCAGCTTGAACGGTGAAATTCTTGCATATTTAGTACTAGCTTTTACTTCCATGTCACACCTAATCCTTTAATCAAGCGGAGCCATGCATTACCGTCTGGCTTTTTTGTCTCCGGCATGACCCCAAAATGTTCTCGTGGGTGAAAATTCACCAAGCTTGTGGCCAACCATATTTTCTGAAACAAATACTGGGATGAATTTTTTACCATTGTGTACGGCAAAAGTAATTCCGACCATTTCCGGTAGAATGGTTGACCGTCTTGACCAGGTCTTAATGACTTTATTGCTGTTGGATTTTCTTGCGTCCAAAACTTTTTTTAAAAGCGCGGGTGCAATATATGGTCCTTTTTTCAATGATCGTGGCATAATTTTTCACCTATTATTTTCTCTTAGCTCTTCTTTTAACGATATATTGATCCGTTCTCGCATTGTTCCTGGTCCGCTTTCCCTTGCTGGGCAGGCCCCAGGGGCTGCAGGGCTGGCGTCCGCCGGATGACCGGCCTTCACCACCGCCCATGGGATGGTCCACCGGGTTCATGGCAACGCCGCGCACTGACGGCCTTCTGCCCAGCCAGCGTGAGCGGCCGGCCTTTCCCAGACTGACATCCCCGTGTTTTTCATTGCCCACCCTGCCCACAGTGGCTTTGCATTTCACATGGATCATCCTGACCTCACCAGAGGGCAGCAGCACCTGGGCATAACTGCCCTCTTTTGCCATGAGACGGGCATAGGCGCCGGCACTGCGCACAATCTGTCCGCCTTTTTCCTGTTTCAGCTCAATATTGTGTATCCTGGTACCGGTGGGAATATTTTCCAACGGCATGCAGTTGCCGGGTTTAATATCTGCATCCGGTCCGGTTTCAAGAATATCGCCCACTTTTACATCAAGGGGGGCAAGAATATACCGTTTTTCACCGTCTGCATATACCAGCAGGGCAATTCTGGCACTTCTGTTGGGGTCATACTCAATGGCAGACACCTTGGCCGGAATGCCGTCTTTATCCCGTTTGAAATCGATCATGCGGTATTGTTTTTTGGCCCCGCCGCCCCTGTGTCTGGTTGTGATTCTTCCGTGAGTGTTCCGTCCGGCTTTTTTGCTGAGTTTCTTTGTAAGCCGCCTTTCCGGTTTTGATTTGGTAATCTCTTCAAAAGAAAGGTATTCCTGGGAACGTCTTCCGGGAGATGTCGGTTTTGTCTTTATAATTGTTGACATAGATATACCTCTTTAAACACCCTCAAAAAAATCGATTCTTTGTCCTGGCATCAGCGTAATAATTGCTTTTTTCCAGTCTTTCCGCTTGCCGATGATTCTGCCGCGCTGTTTGACTTTGCCTTTTACCTGAACGGTTCTGACCTGTTTTACTTTGGCATTAAAGCTTTTTTCAACAGCGTCCTTGATCTCCAACCGGTTTGCCCGTTTGTCCACACGCAGGGTTACCTGGTTGTTCAATTCTTTTTGCAGGGTAGTTTTTTCCGTAACAACAGGTCCTCTGATGATATCATAGTGTTTCATCTTAGCCTAACCTCCCTTTGATGTTCTGAATGCTGGATTCAACCAGCAGAAGGTTTTTATATTTTAAAATATCATATACGTTCAGACCTGCGGTCTTGATCACCTTGACATCAGGAATGTTTCGGGATGACAATTCAAGATTGGTGTCCTGTGCATCAGAAACAATGAGCAGATCATCAAGGTTCAGGGTCCCGAGAACAGAAGCCAGCACCTTTGTTTTGATCTCATCGAGTTTGAGGTCATCAATCACAAAAAGGGTTTTGTCTTCCCATTTACTGCTCAAGGCCATTTTCAATGCTAGTTTCCGCACTTTTTTGGGGACCTTGTAGGCATAGGATCTTGGAGATGGCCCGAAGATTATCCCGCCGCCTTTTCTCAAGGGCGACTTGATGCTTCCGGCCCGTGCATTACCGGTTCCTTTCTGCCTGAAAAGTTTTCTTGTGCTTCCTTTCACCATACCCCGTGTTTTAGACGCAGCTGTCCCTTCCCGCCTGGAGGCGAGCTGGGATCTGACCACGTCATGCAGAACACTTGTCTTGACCGGAATGCTGAATATTTCATCAGGAAGCTGGGTTTCAGACACCTTCTCACCTGCACTGTTTAATACATCTACAGCAGCCATATTCTTCCTCTTAAATTTTGATCAGCTATGCATCACTGCGATACGTTTGCAATACCCATAGCCGCACTTGTCAAACCGCCCTGTTATAAAATACCAGGCAGCTGATTAAAATTGTACTACTTGTCAGTTTTATGTATTTCGAGAATCCCTGTTTTGGGGCCGGGAACAGCGCCTCTCAACAACAGCAGATTGTCTTTGTGTTTTATATCCACAATGGTCAGATTCTTGACGGTTTCCCTGTCTACTCCCATGTGTCCGGGCATGCGCTTGCCTTTGATGACTTTGGCAGGCCATGCACTGTTACCGATGGAACCGGGTTTTCTGTGGTTTCTGTTCCCATGGGTTTCCGGTCCCCGGCTGAAACCGTGCCGTTTAATGGTCCCCTGGAAGCCGCGTCCTTTTGAGGTTCCGGAAACCGTCACCTTCTCACCGATGGCGAACATGTCCAGGTTTACAGTTGCACCCGGCTCCACACCATCAACGGTCGGGGTACGGAATTCTTTTAAAACTTTGAATCCTTTGTCACACGCTTTTTTCAAATGACCTGCAACAGGCTTGCTCAGACTTTCCACCGGTTTTTCATCAAAGCCAAGCTGGACCGCTGTGTATCCGTCTTTTTCAATGGTTTTCACCTGTGTTACCACACAGGGGCCAACCTGCACCACGGTAACAGGAACGAGTCTCCCATCCGGAGAAAAAGCACTGGTCATCCCGATTTTTTTTCCAATCATTCCGTTCATTTTTGGTTCCTGTTATCAAACTATAATTTAATTTCCACATCAACGCCTGGTGAAAGATCCAGCTTCATCAAGGCATCGACTGTCTGCTGCGTCGGCTCTAAAATGTCCATCATTCTTTTGTGGGTCCTGATTTCAAACTGCTCCCGTGACTTCTTGTTCACATGGGGGGAGCGCAGAACCGTAAATTTATTGATACGGGTTGGCAAAGGAACCGGTCCCACAATTCTGGCACCGGTTTTCCTTGCCGTATCAACGATATCCATTGAAGACTGGTCAAGCAGCTTGTGGTCATAAGCCTTGAGCCGAATCCGTATTTTTGTTTTCAACATGATAGCGTTCTTTCTTAAGCTTATTCTATGATTTCAGCAATAACGCCGGCACCCACTGTCCGCCCGCCTTCACGCACTGCAAACCGCAGCTCTTTTTCCATGGCAATGGGGGAAATAAGTTCGACATTGATGGTGGCATTATCACCAGGCATGATCATTTCAACCCCTTCTTCAAGGGTCAGAACACCTGTCACGTCCGTGGTTCTAAAGAAAAACTGGGGCCTGTAACCACTGAAAAATGGGGTATGCCGGCCGCCTTCTTCTTTGCTCAACGCGTACATTTCCGCTTTGAATTTTGTATGGGGGGTAATGGTGCCGGGTTTGGCAACCACCTGCCCTCTTTCCACCTGGTCCCGTTTGGTGCCCCGGAGCAGCAGGCCCACATTGTCACCGGCCTGGCCTTCATCCAGAAGCTTTCTGAACATTTCAACACCGGTGCACACGGTCTTGGCTGTATCACGGATACCCACCAGCTCGATCTCATCACCGGTCTTGATCATACCGCGGTCAATACGCCCGGTAACAACAGTTCCCCGGCCGGAAATGGAAAATACGTCTTCAATGGGCATCAGAAACGGCTTGTCCATATCACGTTCGGGTTCCGGAACATAGGAATCCAGTACATCCAGCAGTTCAAAAATGGGCTTGGCTTCGTCGCTGTCCACGTCATCACTTTCCAGGGCCTTTAAAGCAGATCCCCGGATAATGGGTGTTTCATCACCGGAAAATTCATAGGAATCCAGCAGCTCCTGAAGCTCCAGCTCCACCAGTTCGATCAGCTCTTCGTCATCCACCATGTCGCATTTGTTCAAAAATACCACAATTTTGGGCACCCCAACCTGACGGGCAAGAAGAATATGCTCCCTGGTCTGGGGCATGGGGCCGTCATCAGCGGACACAACCAGAATAGCACCGTCCATCTGGGCCGCACCGGTGATCATGTTCTTGATATAGTCGGCATGGCCCGGGCAGTCCACATGGGCATAGTGGCGCTTGTCTGTCTCATATTCCACATGGGCCGTCGCAATGGTAATACCACGTTCTCTTTCTTCCGGGGCCTTGTCAATCTCATCAAAGGGAACATATGTGCCATGCCCCTTTAATCCGGCATGTTTTGTAATTGCGGCTGTCAGCGTGGTCTTGCCATGGTCGATGTGACCAATGGTACCAATGTTTACATGCGGCTTTTTCCGCTCAAATTTTTCTTTAGCCATTTTTTTAATCCCTCCTGCCATTGGTTATGGAGCCCATGACCAGAATCGAACTGGTGAACCTCTTCCTTACCAAGGAAGCGCTCTACCGACTGAGCTACATGGGCATCGAACGGCAATTCAAATTAACCCTACACAAACATGCTACGCGGGGATCCTCATGGCTGGAGCGGGAGACGAGGCTCGAACTCGCGACATTCAGCTTGGAAGGCTGAAGCTCTACCAACTGAGCTACTCCCGCAAAACGATAACTAAAATAGTTGCATTTTTGTATCAACTATTATGTAGTAACGACCGCTATCAAGATCTCCTACATAAAATTTTGGTGGTGGGGGGAGGATTTGAACCTCCGAAGGCTGAGCCGTCAGATTTACAGTCTGATCCCTTTGACCACTCGGGAACCCCACCCAATTTTCATCTGGAGCCGATACCCCGAATCGAACGGAGGACATTCTCATTACAAGTGAGATGCTCTACCAACTGAGCTATATCGGCCCATCAATTTGCAGCAAACCGTGTCACGACAAAAAGACCGGGTGATAATAGCAGAGCGGATTGGGTTTATCAAGCCCTAATTTCAACACCATTGAGCAATGGCATGAAATTATGTCCGAAATTTTTATACTTTTGCCCCATTCGCGCCTGCATACTAAAATTTGCTCTATTTTATCGCACCAGACACCCGAACATCCTGTGTCAGTTGCCTGGCTCACCAAAATTCATGCAATCAGATTCATATACATCAGCTGAACTGAAATTACAAGACAAAAAAAATAATAACCAGGTATTTTATTGGGACCGCACCCCAATATGATTACCCTGCCGGTGCAAACCTGTGTTCCACAAAAGGAAAAACCGGTTGAAACAACGGTAAAACAGCCTTTACTATTGACAATCCTTTCGTAATTTATTAATTGTTTCCCAAAATCCCACAACCAGACCGGTGCATTTTCCGGAGGAGGATAAGTGAATTACATCAAACTTGCCGCAGCTATCACACTATTGATTCTTGTCACCGGGTGTCAGCAGTCCTATCACAGTTCCGTCACCCCTTCCCGGGGAATGGATACTGACAGCACCTATCAGGCAGCCCTGGAGCGCACCCCTGTGCCTCGGCATTCTGAAAATTTGCCAGATGTGAAACAGGAAAACGGCAGTGAAAACCTGTCATCATCTGTAAAAAAATCTGCCGGTGACAAATCCCACCAGCAGATACCCACTGAAAATTCAGCTCTGGATACCGGTCTTTCTGACTCCGGTTCTGAAGGAAACGGCACTGATCTGTCAACCGACGCCGGCTCTTCAGAGCAGATGAAAATTGATCAGGCCCTGGAGCTGTGTAACCTGGCCCAGGAGATGTGGGAAGCCGGCAGACTTGAAGAAGCCCTTTCCCATCTTGATGCTGCCTATTCCTTTATTCTGGAAATCGATCCGGAACAGTCCATGGATTTCACCCAGCAAATTGATGACGTCCGTTTTCTGATTTCCAAACGCATACTGGAAATATATGCCTCCCGCCAGGTGGTTGTGCCGGGTTCCCATGATGAAATCCCCATCACCATGAATGAACATGTGAAAAAAGAGATCAAACTGCTCACTGGAAGGGAAAGAAATTTTTTCATCGGATCTTTGGAACGGTCCAGCCGATACAGACCCTATATTGTGGCCCAGCTGAAAGCAGCAGGCCTGCCGGAAGAGCTTTCCTGGCTGCCGTTGATCGAAAGCGGATACAAGCTGCGTGCCCTGTCATCTGCCAGGGCCTTAGGATTATGGCAGTTCATTCCTTCCACCGGCTATAAATTCGGCCTCACCCGCAACTATTATATTGACGAACGCATGGATCCTGAAAAATCCACCCAGGCCGCCATTGCATACCTCAAAGAGCTGCATAACCTGTTTGGCGACTGGACTACCGTTCTGGCAGCCTATAATTGCGGTGAAGGCCGGGTATTGCGGATTATCCGCAGCCAAAAAATCAATTACCTGGATAATTTCTGGGACCTTTACCAGAATCTTCCCCGGGAAACCGCACGGTATGTGCCAAGATTTCTGGCAACTCTGCATATTATCCAGAACCTGGACACCTATGCCATACAAACCCGTAATCCTTTGAGCCCCATTCCGTACAAGACCTTTGAGATCCAAAAACAGGTCCGGCTGGCAGACATTGCCAGGGAAATACAGGTCAGTTCCGATGTGCTGAAAACCCTGAACCCGGAATTGCGGTATGATTTGCTGCCGCCTGAAATCTATCAGCTGAGAATCCCGGAAAACAAAGCAGAAGATTTCTTGGCCAGCCTGGACAAGATCAACACCACATATTCCTCTCCCGAGCTTTTTGTGTATCACAAAATACGCAGGGGCGAGACCCTGTCCAGCATTGCCACCCGATACCGGACATCTGTTACCGCCATTTCCCGTGCCAACAATATCAGGCGGACCCATCGGATTATCGCCGGCAAGGTTCTTAAAATTCCAGGTTCCGGTACCCAGGTGACAAAGACAGCCCAGAATTCCAAGAGCGGCAAGCCTGTGAAATATAAAGTCCGGAAGGGAGACAGCCTGTGGCTCATTGCCAGAAAATTTTCCACCACCACCAAAGAGATCATGGCCGGCAACGGACTAAACAGTTCCACATTGTACGCGGGACAGGTGCTTACCATCACACCGTTTCAAAAAACAGCGGCGGGTTCCACCGGTGTTTACCACGTAAAATCAGGTGACAATCCTTTTTTGATTGCAAAAAAACACAACATGAGTTTACATCGGCTCCTGGCTTTGAACCGCCTGAGCAAAAACGCCAGGATTTTCCCGGGACAGAAACTCGTTGTCGAATAACCCCGGCTTTTTGCCCCCGTAGCTCAGTGGATAGAGCATTGGATTCCTAATCCATGTGCGCAAGTTCGATTCTTGCCGGGGGCACCACAACCAACGGCCATAGCCCATGCCAGACATTGACACAATTTCTGAAGGATCTGCACCCGTCCCCAAAAAACCTGAGCTTCTTGCACCGGCCGGAAACCGGGAAAAACTGGAAATTGCCATTCATTATGGCGCAGATGCGGTTTACCTGGCCGGCAAAGACTTCAGCCTCAGAAACTACTCAGGCAATTTCACAGACACGGAACTGGAACATGCGGTTGCCCTGGCCCGGTCACACAATGTCAAGACATACCTGGCCTGCAATATCTATTCACGAAACAATGAACAGGAACAGATCACAACCTTTCTGGAAAAAATCGGAAAAATCAACCCGGATGCTGTAATCATCTCTGATCCGGGTATCATTTTGCAAAGCAGAAAAATCATCCCCCATGTGGATATTCATTTGAGTACCCAGGCCAATACCACCAATTACAACAGTGCCCGTTTCTGGCAAACACTGGGGGTAAGGCGTGTAAATCTTGCCCGGGAACTCTCATTAAGAGAAATTGCCGGCATCACAGGCCGGGTAGACATTGAAACCGAAGTGTTTATCCATGGCGCCATGTGTATTTCCTATTCCGGCCGCTGCCTGCTCAGCACCTTTCTCACCAACCGGGACAGCAACCGCGGACTGTGCAGCCATCCCTGCAGGTGGCAGTATGCGGTTGTGGAAGAACTGCGGCCCAATGAATTTTATCCGGTTACCGAAGACAAGCGGGGAACCTATATATTCAATTCAAAAGATCTGTGTATGATCTCGCACATACCGGAACTCATCGGCGCCGGCATCACCTCCCTCAAAATTGAAGGACGTATGAAAGGCATACACTATCTGGCGGCTGTCGTGAAAACCTACCGGGATGCCATTGATACCTATATGGATGATCCTGCTGGGTATCGTGTAAATCCCCAATGGCATCAGGAACTTGCCCAGGTGTTTCACAGAGAATACAGCACCGGGTTCTTTTTTGATACGTCAGATGCCGGAACACCCAATTACCAGAACACCCACCAGGGCCATATCCACAGTTTTATCGGCAAAATTCTGAAGCCTTTGAAAGACGGGTGTCATCTGGTGGAAATCAGAAACAAAATCCGCCGCACTGACCGGGTCCAGATTCTGTCGCCCGGAATCAGCCTCGGGGAATCTGCCATCGTGGGGCTGTGGGATACCGACGGGGAATCGCTTGACCATGCCCAGCCCAATACCAGGGCAGTATTACAGCTGGAAAATGCATTTCTCAGCCACGACATTGTGCGTAAGATCTGATCCCTGTCAATTGATTCTTAATTTGACTTTCCTGTTTATTTTCTGTAGATTATCCGGGTATTAAACCAAAAAATTCATCAGTTTCAAAAAAATCCTTCAGGAGAGGTGTGATGTTTGAAGATGACGAAACCCTGCAAATGTACATTGAAGAATCACTTGAACATCTGGGTGACATTGAAAGTGACCTGTTGACCATTGAGGAGGCCGGAGAAAATATCGACCTGGATCTGGTGAACAACGTCTTCAGGGCAGCCCACTCCATCAAGGGGGGAGCCGGATTTATGGGATTGACCACCATCAAGGAACTTGCACATCACCTGGAAAATGTTCTGGGGCTTATTCGCAACCAGGAGCTCATACCCGACTCCAGCCGGATCAGCGTGCTTTTAAAGGGATTTGATGAACTGGAAACCCTGCTGAACAATATCCAGACCAGCAATGAAACCGATATCTCCCACCATATTCAGGCCTTGGAAAAGATCACCACATCCTCTCCGGCTGAAGAAAAGCCTGAAGAAAAACCGGACATGGCACCCCGGATGATGGATATTGTTCTGGAAGATGGCCGGATCTTTCAACAGGTCTCCATGCATGACATCGCACAGGCCGCGTCTGAAGGCAAAAATCTGTTTCTGGTGGAATATGATCTGGTCAATGATATCCACCGCAAGGGCAAAAATCCTGTTGAGGTGCTCAACAGCCTGCAGAAAACCGGAACCATTATCGATGCACGGGTTGATTTTGACTCTGTGGGAACCCTGGACCATACCCTGGAACCTCTCAAAATACCATTCCAGATAGTGTTTGCTTCCATCATCGAGTATGATATGGCGGAAACCCTGTTTGAAATACCCACCCGGTATATCCACGCGGTTACAGACAACATGCTGGCTGCATCCAGCAGCACCCATCCCGATGCCCGGCACAAAACCATGGAAATGCAGTCAACGGCGGAGCGGGTGGAAACCATACCGGCCGCGCAGGTGCAGGAAGTCCTGCCGGAAAAAAAACAGGAACAGGGTGCGCCGGCAGGCGCATCTACCGGTGAAGTTCAGACCGCAAAGGCCGCCCCTAAAAACGGGGAGAATGAGATCCAGCTGGGTCAGAAGCCCCAATCCTCTCTGCGCGTGAATGTGGGGCTTCTGGACACCCTTATGAACCTGGCAGGGGAACTGGTTCTGGGCCGCAACCAGCTGCTGCAGGGAATCAATTCCGCCAATACCAAAGCCACTGAACTGTCCAGCCAGCGCATCGACATGATCACCTCTGAACTCCAGGAAGCCATCATGCGGACACGCATGCAGCCCATTGCCAACATTTTGAACAAATTCAGCCGGGTGGTCAGGGATATGTCCCACCAGCTGGGAAAATCCATAGATCTGCAGATCATCGGCAAAGAGGTGGAACTGGACAAAACCATTCTGGAAGCCATCAACGATCCCTTGACCCACCTGGTAAGAAACTCTGTGGACCATGGCATTGAAACACCCATGGAAAGAGAGCAGATGGGCAAGGATGCCACCGGAAGGATCACACTGAAGGCGTTTCACGATGCCGGCCAGGTCAATCTTATCATATCGGATGACGGCCGTGGACTTGCACCGGAAAAAATCGCCAAGGCGGCAATTGCCAAGGGGCTTATGACCGAAAAACAGGTGGCGGAAATGTCGGAAAAAGGCAAGATGGAACTGATTTTTCTGCCGGGATTTTCAACAGCCAGTGAAGTCACCGATGTATCCGGACGGGGTGTGGGAATGGATGTGGTGGTGACCAATATCCAGAGCTTAGGGGGCATTATTGAACTTGATTCCACCCCCGGGCAGGGAACAGATATCCAGATCAAACTGCCACTGACCCTGGCCATCATTCCCAGCCAGATCACCTCTGTGGGCGGGGAACGGTATGCCCTTCCCCAGGTAAACCTCAATGAACTGCTCAGGATACCGGCCGCCCAGGTAAAAGAAAAAATTGAAAAAGTCGGGGATGCCGCAGTGGTCAGGCTGCGGGGAGAACTGCTCCCGCTTTTGAACCTGGCACAGATGCTAGGCATTGAAAAAACCTTTACCGACCCTGATACCCTGGAAGAACAGGCAGACCGGCGCCGGAACCTGGCTGACAGGCGTTCAAAAAAACACCTTGCCAGTGATGACGGCAGTGATGCCGGACCTG
The DNA here is from genome assembly GCA_011390615.1 of Desulfotignum sp. GTDB lineage: Bacteria > Desulfobacterota > Desulfobacteria > Desulfobacterales > Desulfobacteraceae > Desulfotignum. The sequence goes on from JAABSB010000036.1 coordinate 10,793, forward strand.
TTGACGAACACGCAAAACGCTCGGGCAAGGACAGACGTTACCATGCATCCTCTGCCATGAACATTGCGGTTGTGTCTGCCGGCGCATTCAAATACGGCCTGGTCGTGGACCAGCTCCATGATTCTGAAGAGATCGTTGTAAAGCCGGTGGGCCGGCACCTTAAAAAATGCACGGCCTATGCCGGCGCAACCATCATGGGCGACGGCAAAGTGGCCCTGATTCTGGACATCTCCAATCTGGCACAGATGGCGGAACTGGCAACAGTGTCAGAAGCCGGCCAGGTGGCCAGAGCAGCGGAAAAGAAAGCTGAAACCAAAACAGACAAGGCAGCTTTGCTGACCTTTAAAAACACCGATTCAGGACATTTTGCAGCCCCCCTTAACCTGGTGGAACGGATTGAAAGAATCAAAACCGCTGAAATCGAACGTATCGGAGACAGAAAAGTGGTGCAGTACAGGGGCGGTGCACTGCCCTTGTATGAACTTTCCCAGGTGGCAGAATTCGATCCGCTGCCGGAAAAGGAACTGCAGGAAGTGATTGTCTTCAAAGTGAAAAACCGGGAACTGGGCCTGATGGTTACCCCGCCCGTGGATACCATGGAAGTGGTGCTGGATGTGGATGAAAACACCCTGAAACAGCCGGCCATAAACGGATCCATGATTATCAACGGCCACACCACCCTGCTGGTGGATATTTTTGAAATGGTTAAAATCCTCAACCCGGAATGGTTTGCTGAAGAAGCCCGGACTGCTGCGGATATGGCCCAAAACGGCGAAAAAATTCTGCTGTTTGCCGAAGATTCGGCTTTTTTCAGGAACCAGGTCAAAAAATACATGGAAGAAGACAATTTTAAGGTCATTGAGGCGGAAGACGGCCTACTTGCCTGGGAACTGTTGAAAGAACGGGCAGATGAGATCGATCTTGTGGTGACCGACCTTGAAATGCCCAACATGGACGGGTTTGAATTGACCAGGCGTATCAAGAATGACCCGCGATTTTCCCATTTACAGGTTATCGCCCTCACCTCTCTGGCCAGCGATGCCCACATTGAAAAAGGCAGATCCGCCGGCATTGATGCCTATGAAATTAAGCTGGACAGGGAAAAACTGATGGCAGTAATCAGACAATACCTGCATCTGTCCCGGAAATGAAACGCTTGTGAAGGAGACAAGAATGGCTGATGAACCAATGAAAGATACCGCCACACAATCTTTCGAATTTTCAACATTTTATGTTGGTGGGGCCCTGTGCGGCATAAATATATTGAACATCCAGGAGATCAACAAGAATTTTGACATCACCCAGGTACCCCAGGCTGCGGATTATGTGAAAGGTATTTTAAACCTGCGGGGCAGAATCGTCACCATCATCGATCTGGGTGCAAAACTGGGACTGGAGCCGGTCACAGTAAGCAAGGACAACAGAAACATCATTGTCAACTCCGAAGATGAGCACATCGGGCTGCTGGTGGATGCCATCAGTGATGTGGTGTCAGCCGGCCAGGATGAGCTTGAACCGTCGCCTTCCAATATCGGCGGCGTAAAAGGAAAGTTTTTCCAGGGTGTTATCAAGACCGAAAAATCTCTGATCGGTATTTTGGACATTGATGAGGTGCTTAAGGAATAATGGACAATCTGACAGCACTGGTTGTTGACGATACCATTGTATACCGCAAGATTGTGGGGGATATTCTAAAGCAGATCCCCGGAATTGCGGTTGTGGGTACTGCCAACAACGGCAAAATCGCCCTGTCCAAAATCAAATCCCTGAAACCGGATCTGGTTACCCTGGACATTGAAATGCCGGAAATGACCGGGATTGAAATGCTGCAGCAGCTGCAAGATTTTGACCCTATGCCCAAAGTGATCATGGTGTCCACCCTGACCCGGGAGGGCAGTGAGATGACCATAAAGGCCCTGGAACTGGGGGCCTTTGACTTTATCTCCAAACCGGATGAAGGGACAATGGCCCGGAATCTGGCCAGTGTCAAAACGGCTTTGGTCCCCATCATCACTGCCGTGAAAAACCAGAAAGCCGCCACAAGCAGAACCCGGGGAAAAATCACCCCCAGGACCTCTGGTGCAAGCCCTCTCAAATCCTTCCCAGCAAGTCCCGCCCTGGCTGGTCCGGCAGCGGCCCGGGCGGCAAAACACCGGGGCACTGCGAAATCCGAAATCGTGGGTATCGGTATCTCCACAGGCGGCCCCAATGCCCTGACAAAAATGGTTCCCATGCTCCCGGCAGATTTTAAGGCACCCATACTCATAGTACAGCACATGCCCCCCATGTTTACCGCATCTCTGGCAAACAGCCTGAACAACAAGAGCCGGCTTTTCGTCAAAGAGGCACAGGACGGAGATATTCTGACTGCCGGTACCATCTACATAGCACCCGGCGGCAGGCAGATGAAAATTGTGGCCGGAGCGGACGGGTCTTCCAGAAAAATTCACATCACCGACGACCCCCCTGAAAACAGCTGCAAGCCATCTGTGGACTATCTTTTCAGATCCATTGCCCGGTATTATGTGGGCCGTTCCACCGGTGTGATCATGACCGGGATGGGATCTGACGGCACCAAAGGCCTTGTCCAGATAAAGGAAAACGGCGGCATCGTCATTGCCCAGGATGAGGCATCCTGCACGGTATTCGGCATGCCCAAACAGCCCATTGAAACCGGCCTTGCAGATATCATATCCCCTCTGGAAATGATTGCCGAAGAAATTGTAAAAACCGTCACCTGATGCCCATTCACTCTTTTTTAATTACGCGGCCATGACAAAAATACCCATCAGCCCTGAGGAATTTAAACAGTTTGCCAGGTATATTCTCGATATCTCCGGCATCGCCCTGGATACCGGTAAGGAATACCTGCTGGAAACCCGGCTGGGTCCCATATTGACACGACTGGGCTGCAAATCCTATGCAGAACTGCTGCAAAAGGCAAAAACAGATTATAAAAAAAATCTGGAAAATGAAATCATTGATGCCATCTCCACCAATGAAACCTATTTTTTCAGGGACAAAACCCCGTTTCAACTGCTGCAGCACAAAATCATTCCTGATCTCATTGACAGGCGTACCCGTAAAAATCCGGGCAGAAAACCCGCCATCCGCCTGTGGAGTGCTGCCAATTCAACCGGCCAGGAGATTTACAGCATTGCCATGATCCTTGTGGAAATGGGCATCACCCCTGATAATTACAATGTCAAACTTTTTGGCACAGACATTTCAGATGCTGCCATCGCCCAGGCCAGCTACGGGCTCTACAATAAGTTTGAAGCAGCCAGGGGCCTGGACCCTGCCAGGCTGCACCGGTATTTTGATCCCCATGAAAACGGGTATAAGATCAAAGACCAGCTCCGGGTGATGGCACAGTTCAAAAAAATGAACCTGATGCAGCCGTTTTCAGGGATGGGCAAATTTGATATCATATTGTGCAGGAATGTGATGATCTATTTCACCCCCCGGGACAGAAAGCGCATTTATGAGAATATTGCCACGGTCCTTGAACCGGACGGCTACCTTATTATCGGCTCCACCGAGTCTCTGATCAATGACACCGGTTTATTTGTCTCCTGCAAATATCTTAATTCGGTTTTTTACCAGTTTAAAACACAGGGGCAGCAGCACCATGGCCATCGATGAAAAAGCTTTTATTGATGAACTGATTTTCTGCCTTGACCAGGAAGATATCATAAAGGCCAAAGCCCTGCTGCAGTTTGCTTCAGATGCAGAGGCAAGTCCCGATCTGCAGCAAAAAGCCATGACAGAACTGGCCAAAGGACCGGAAAAAGTGGTTTATCCACTGCTCAACTTTCTGTCCAAACTCCAGATATCCAGTCCCCGGGTCCAGGAATCATTATATGAGCTGATTCTGGACAAAAGTTATGGAAATACAGACCTGGTCATCCAGTATATTTCAGAAGACAAAAAAAATGCCGCCAGACTGTTGTTTATCAAAGCCGCGGGAGACCTGATGCTTTCCGCTACCCGGCCGGCACTGGAAAAAATTCTGGCTGCCGATACAGACCCGCAGATCCTGACAGCAGCGATCCAGTCCATTGGAAACCTGAAGAGCCGGCAATCGTTACCATCCATTGCCGCCATGGCACTGCATCCGGACAAAAATGTCAAACGGGCCGCCATTTTTGCCATCAGCGAAACCGGCGGCAAAGACGGGGTTGACATGCTGCTGAATTTTCTGGGTGCGGATGCGGAAACAGACAAGCTTGCTGTTGAGGCCCTGGCGGAAATCCAGGATCTGTATGCTTTAGAAAAACTGACATCTCTGCTGGATGCCGAACAGACCTCTGTCCGGGACACCGCCATTGACCAGCTCATACATCTGGGGAAAAAGGCAACCCCGCTGCTGGCCCGGGCTGCTGAAAATGCCCGGGCAGATTACATGGTGCATCTGATTACCACCCTGGGACATATCAAAGACCCTGCCGCCATTGCCCCCATAACAGCCATCATCAATACCCAGCCGGCAGATGCCAACATCCGCCAGGCAGTCTATGAAGCCATGGAACGGATACCCTCCCCCAAAACCGCCATCTGCCTGGCCCAGGGCCTCCAGGATCCTGTTGAATCAGTGCGCATGAGTGCGGCACAGGCCATGGATGTCAACCTTTCCAAACCCCTGGTGGCAGGCTTGAAAAATATTGTCAGGACCCGTTCACCAGATGCCCAGAATGCTGTAGCCGCACTTATTGATGCCAAATCAGACAATATGATCACCTTTCTGGTACAGGAACCTGCCTTTCTTTTTCTGGCTGAAAACCATGTCACCACCATTGCTGATCCTGATACCAGGAATGCATTCTTAAAAAAACTGGCCAGCCTGGGCCTGGGTGACCTGGCTGAGGTTATGGCCGCAAAGATCCAGGATCCAGGACCTGGGAAACAAGATCTCCCCGGTATCATTGTGGTGGATGATTCCAAAATGATGCTCCGGCTCTACCAGAATAAATTGTCCGGAATGGGCCTGTCCTGCAGAATTTTTCACCAGCCGGAATCGGCAGTTTCTGAAATTTTGGAAACCCGGCCGGACCTTGTTATCACAGACCTGAACATGCCCGGCATGAGCGGGCTTGAACTGACCCGTGAAATCCGCAAAAAATATGGAACAAACGATCTGCCGATTTTGATGATCACCACCCAGAGCGATTTTGTGGAAGAAAAAGATGGTGATATCCCCATTGACAATGCACTTTTAACCAGATCAGGCATCAACCGGATTCTGCATAAACCCTTTACTGATGATGCATTTAAAACAGCTGTCCGTAGATATATTGCACCATAAGGATTTGAAATGATAAGAAAAGCCATACTCGATGATGTCCACACCATCCATGCGCTGCTCCAGCTGTACAACAGGCGCGGAGAGCTGCTGGCACGGCCCTTGAGCAAGCTGTATGACCATTTACGCGATTTCTGGGTGTTTGAAGATCCCCAATCCAGAAAAGTTGTGGGGTGCTGCGCTTTGCAGTTCTGCTGGGAAAATCTGGCAGAAATCAGGTCTCTGGCAGTGGCACCTGAACACACGGGACAGGGCATCGGCACACTGCTCACGGAACGGGCCATCCAGGAAGCATTTTATTTCAAGATCAAAGATCTGTTTACCCTGACCTACCGGCCCAGTTTTTTCCAGCAGTTCGGATTTGACATTATCGACAAAAACGCGCTTCCCATAAAGGTCTGGTCGGACTGCATCGGGTGCGTGAGTTTTCCCAACTGCGATGAAACCGCCATGCTCAAAAAGTTGTGATGCTCACCCTTCAGAGGTGTAGATCATCTTGTAGGGAATGGGGGCCCGGTGCATCACAGAGGGTTTTGGCAGGATGTGCTCTTCTGCCACGGTGAGCCAGTTGGCATCCGGCTTGACCTCCCGCAGCCGTCCGCCTTCAGACGGCAGGGCATGGCTTGTATAATCATAGCGGACCTGGAGTATGCACACAAAACTTTTGCGCTGGCGGGCCACCACATAGTTTTTGCTAAAACTGTTTCTGGAGACCCCGCCCAGCTCTGACAATCCTTTTATCTTATCTTCGGGCAGTACCACCAGAACCGCCTTGGACACCCCTTTTTCATCGATGCGCAGCAGGTTGCGGGATTCACTGGAAGACACATAGACCGTGGTGATGCCGTCCAGCTGTCGGAAATACTGGGCAGCCACTGCAGCAGCGGTGCGCCTTCCGCCGGCCATCACCGGCACCCCGTAATACTCAAACAGTTTTTTCTGGAGATCTTCGGCATATTTGTCCCCTTTTTCATACAGGTCCTTGGAAATATACCGCAGATACCTGGCCATATCTTCCGATGCCTCGGCAATGGGCCAGTCAACCCGGACATGAAAATGGGTCAGGGCGTACTGGACCCTGGTCTGTCTACTGCGCTGGATGAGCAGTGCATAATCCACCGGCAGAAGGGACCGGAGCAGGGCAAAAAACTGGTCGGTTTCAAAATACTTGATATTCCGGTTGAAGTTTTCCACATTGGGAAAATACTTATGCCGCAACAGATTGGTTTTGGTGGTTTTGTTGGCATCAAAATACCGAATATATTTTTTGTGTCTGTCCTGGAGGGCCTGTTCACAGAATATGATGAGAAACGAGTTCTGTGCTTCGAACTCGATGGATGGAATTCTGGCCCTGGGCTTGAGTTCCCGCAGCTCCACAAAAGGATACGGGGTACGCATACGCAGAAAATTGTTGTATGATCCCACCAGGGAATAGCCGATAACAAACTGGTCCAGTTCATCCCGCAGCACTTCGTAATAGGATCTTCTGAGCCGCTCTTCCCTGCTCAGGCACTCTCTTTTCATACAAAAATTTACCATGTATCCATCCTTCTATGTTATGCCCGTCAGGGCAAGGTCTTACCTTACCCAGATTTATGCCGCTTTTTCAAGGGCCGCAACGCCCGGCAGTTTTTTCCCCTCCATCAAATGTAAAAAAGCACCGCCGCCAGTGGACAGATGGGTGATATCATCGACAATGCCGCATTGTCTGGCTGCAAGCCCTGTATCGCCTCCCCCCACAATACTGACAGCATCTGCACCGGCAATCGCCCTGGCAACGGCACAGGTTCCCGCCATGAAGGCAGGCATCTCAAATACACCCATGGGCCCGTTCCACACAATTGTTTTGGCCCTGGAGACGGCAGCACAAAACCGGTCAATGGTTTTCGGACCGATATCCATGGCCATCCATTTGTCTGGTATGGCATCCAAAGAAACCGTCTTTTTGGACGCATTTTTATCAAAGGTTTGGGCGGCAACAAGATCCAGGGGCAGCATCAGATCAATGCCTTTTTCTTTGGCTTTTTCCATGATCCTGGCAGCGGTCTGCGTCAAATCCGCTTCCACAAGTGATCCTCTGGTATCCACTCCCTGGCTTTTCAAAAAGGTGTTGGCCATGGCACCGCCGATGACCATCTGGTCCACAAACTGGAGCATGTTTTCCAGGGCTGCCAGCTTGCCGGACACCTTGGCGCCTCCGATGACCGCCATCAAAGGCCTTTTGGGATTTTCAACACAATCGTAATATGTGCGCACCTCTTTTTCAAGTAAAAACCCGGCAGCAGATACCGGGGCATGGGCAACAATCCCGGTAACAGAGGCCTGGTCCCGGTGGGATACGGCAAATGCATTGTTGACATAGATATCACACAATGATGCCAGTTTTCTGGCAAACCCGGCATCATTGGATTTTTCTTCCGGGTAAAACCGCAGGTTTTCCAGCATCAGGATATCCCCGTTTTTCATTGTACTGATCTGCTGATCCACTTCAGGCCCGATACAGTCCTTGACAAAGCGCACTTTTTGCCCCAGGATCCCGGAAAGGTGCGCTGCTGCCGGGGCAAGGCTCAAGCGCTCATCATACTTGCCCTTGGGCCTGCCCAGATGGGAGGCCAGAATGATTTTCGCATGCCGGGCCGTAAGATAATGGATCAGATCCAGGGTCTGCTGTATCCGGTTGTCATCGGTGATATTGCCCTGGTCATCCATGGGCAGATTATAATCCACCCGGACAAAAACCCTTTTGCTTTCCACTAGTGTATCTCTGACTGATTTCATCTAATCCTCCTTTTTTTCTTTGGCCTGGACCCGCCTGTGCACCTGCTTTTTCCGGGACCAGCGTTCAAAAAAGTTCATCACCCCGGCTTTGGCGCTGCGGTCGATAATCTCCTCTTCCACTTTGGCCCCGTCTTTTGTGGCCATGGCATGGCGCAGGCACCGGGTTTTTACCGGACAATGAAAAAAACAGTCTTCCGGTGTCTGGCGCAGCCCGTTTTCCTGCATGGGAAACACCTTTTCAAGATCCCCGAAACAATGGGGCAGTTCATTTTCTGCATTCATTGCTTTTTGAAAATTCCTTATGGTACTGGTCGATGAGGCCCTGGGCCGCAAAGCTGAAAACACCCTGGCTGCCGATGATCAGATGCTCATGCACGGTAATCCCCACAAACCCTAAGGCAAACAGCAGTTTGCGGGTAATGTCCAGATCATGGGCTGAAGGGCTTACATCACCTGACGGGTGGTTGTGGGCAAAAATCACAGCAGCTGCCTGGTGCTGTAACGCGTGGATAATAACCTCCCGGGGATACACGGAACTGCTGGTCAGGCTGCCGGAAAACAAAATCTCTGATGCCAGGACCCGGTTTTTGGCATCCAGAAACACAGCGGCAAAATGCTCTTTGCCTTTAAAACCGATGGTATGGTTTAAATAGTCCTTGAGGTCATCCAGGTTGTTCACCACATCCCGGTCGACAATTTTCGCCTCCAGATACCGGTCTGCCACAGACTTGACAAGGCGGATGCCCAAACAGTTGGCAGAACCCACCCCCGGTACCCGGCACAGATCCTGGACATCTGCTTCCAGAACCGCCTGAAAGCTTTTAAATTTTTTCAGCAGGTCCTTGGCTGTCTGTTTGCAGTCTTTTCTGGGTGTGTTCAAAGACAGCAGCAGCTCGATCACCTCATAATCATGAAACCCGGAAAGCCCCCCGGTGAAAAATCTTTCCCGCAGGCGCTTGCGGTGTCCCGCCCCTTTATGTTCTGTTTCAGGCCGGGTCTGTTCCGTCATCCGGCTGGATTGCAGGGTCAAGGTTATCCTCCTCCCCTTCTTCCTCAAAAAGCCTGGCAATACCGATGAGTTTTTCCCCGTCACCCAGGTTGATGAGCCGCACCCCCTGGGTGTTGCGGGAAATGATATTGATGCCGCTGATATCGGTGCGGATCAGTTTGCCCTTGTCAGTCACCATCATGAGTTCGTCATTGTCATCCACCAGGGCCAAAGACACCATCTTTCCGTTGCGCTTGGAGGTTTTGATGGAAAAAACCCCCTTGCCACCCCTGGTCTGTGCCCGGTATTCATCCACAGCTGTACGTTTTCCATACCCGTTCTCTGTGACGGTCAAAAGGGTCTGCTGTTCTCCCAGCACCTCCATTCCCACCACCTGGGCGTCTTCGGGAATGCGCATGCCCCGGACCCCCATGGAGCCCCGGGCGGTTGCCCGGATGTCAGACTCATTGAAACGGATGACCTTGCCGCCGTCAGATCCCAGGAAAATATCCATGCTGCCGTCGGTGATCCGGGCCGCAATGAGCTCATCCTCAGGGGCCAGCTTCACCCCGATCAACCCCCCGGTCCTGGGCCTGGAATAGGCCATGAGATCGGTCTTTTTCACCCGTCCCTTGCGGGTGGCCATGACCACATACCAGTTTTCCACAAACTCATTCACCGTGAGCAGGGTGGCCAGGGTTTCACCCTCCTCAAAATTCAGCAGATTGACAATGGCCTTGCCCAGACTGGACCGGCCGGCCATGGGCAGTTCATATACCTTGGCCTGGTAGACCTTCCCGAAATTGGTGATAAACAATACCGTGGCATGGGTGGAGGCCACAAACAGATGTTCCACAAAGTCATCTGTCTTGGTGCCCATGGCGGTTTTTCCCTTGCCCCCCCGGTGCTGGCTGGCATACAGGGTAACCGGATTGCGCTTGATATACCCGGACCGGGTCACGGTCACCACCATGTCTTCTTCGGCAATCAGATCCTCGATGCTGATATCGGCGGTGCTCTCCACAATCTGGGTACGGCGCGCATCACCGAACTCTTCAGACAGTTCCGCGAGTTCATCTTTGATCAATCCCCTGACCACCTGTTCACTGGCCAGAATCTCCTTGAACCAGGCAATATCCTTGAGCAGATCGTTGTATTCCTGTATGATTTTTTCCTGTTCCAGGCCGGTGAGGCGCTGGAGCCGCATATCCAGAATAGCCTGGGCCTGGACCGGGGTCAACGCAAAGGTGGTAATCAGCCCGGTTTTGGCCTCTTCCGGGGACCGGGATCTCCGGATCAGGGCCACCACCTCATCCAGATTGTCCAGTGCAATTTTCAGCCCTTCCAGGATATGGGCCCGCTCCTCAGCCTTTCTGAGATCAAACCGGGTCCGCCGGATAATCACGTTTTTCCGGTGTTCTATGAAATGCACCAGAATATCCTTGAGGGTGAGCAGCTCAGGCCGGTTGTTCACCACCGCCAGAAAAATAATGCCGAATGAGGTCTGGAGATTGGTGTGCTTGTACAGCTGGTTGATCACCACTTCAGCCATCTGGTCCCGCTTGAGGCCCACGGCGATGCGCATGCCCTGGCGGTCGGATTCATCCCGGACAAAAGAGGCCCCTGTAATCACCTTGTCCCGCATGAGTTCCGCAATCTTTTCCACCAGCTTTGCCTTGTTCACCTGGTAGGGCAGTTCCGTGACAACAATGGTCTCCTGGCCGGTTTTCTTGTTTTCCTCCACCTCCACTTTGGCCCGCAGGGTGATAATCCCCCTGCCGGTGCTGTAGGCCTCATAGATCCCTTTGGTGCCGTAAATATGGCCCCAGGTGGGAAAATCCGGGCCCGGGATGTGCTGCATCAGCTCCGGGATGCCCATATCCGGATTGTCAATCAATGCTTTGAGCCCGCCGATCACCTCCAGGATATTATGGGGCGGGATATTGGTGGTCATGCCCACGGCAATGCCGGATGATCCGTTCACCAGCAGGGCGGGAAACCTGGTGGGCAGCACAGCCGGCTCATCCAGGGTTTCATCGTAGTTGGGGATGAAATCCACGGTCTCTTTTTCCAGATCCGCCAGCATGAGGTGGGAGAGTTTGCGCATGCGGATTTCCGTGTACCGCATGGCAGCCGGTGAATCCCCGTCCACTGACCCGAAGTTGCCCTGCCCGTCCACCAGGGTGTAGCGCAGAGAAAAATCCTGGGCCATGCGCACAATGGTGTCATACACGGCAGAATCCCCGTGGGGGTGGTATTTACCGATGACATCACCCACAATACGCGCGGATTTCTTATAGGGTTTGTTCCAGTCATTGCGCAGCTGCTGCATGGCATACAACACCCTGCGGTGCACGGGTTTGAGCCCGTCCCGCACATCCGGCAACGCCCGGCCGATGATGACGCTCATGGCATACTCAAGATAGGATTGTTTCATCTCCTTCTCGATACTGGTCGGATTGGTCTCTTTTAGGATCATCTAATTTTTTACTCCGAAAATGAATTAACTTTTTTTGCTTTTGCCGGCTCAACCATGGATTGAAAACTGGAAAAATATATGTCTGACAGTGTCAAAAACAGGGTGGCGATCAAAGGACCGTAAATGATGCCCATCAGCCCGTACACCTGCAACCCGCCGATGATGGAAAAAAACACGATGAGCGGGTGCATGGCCACCCGGTCCCCCACCAGTTTGGGTTTAAAAATATATTCGACTCCCCAGGAAAGCACGCCGTAAAACACCAGGATACCGATACCGGTTATTACCGAATTTTCCAGCAGAAAAAACACTGCCGCGGGAACCAGGACAATGCCGATGCCCACAATGGGCAAAAATGCCATGAATCCCATGATCACGCCCCACAAAAACGGGGAATTCAGTCCCAGAAACCAGAACAGCAGTCCGCCGGCAGTCCCCTGGATCAATCCCCCCAGGCCGTTTCCAATGAGAACAGCCCCTGCCATTTCATTAAATTTTTGAATCAGTTTTTTGTCATGGGCATCCTGGAGGGGGGACAGGTCATACAGGTACTGAATGAACCGGTGCCCGTCCATGAACATGTAAAACACCACAATGAGCATGAGAAAAAAATAAAACACCAGGTTCAGCAGGTTGGATGTGATAAACCGTGCCTGCTGAAACAAGGAGAATCCCACCATTTTTCCCAGTTCAGATACAGGGGAAAGCAGTTCCTGCCAGGACATCGTCTTTTGCACCCCTGCACGTGCCAGAAGG
>JAABSB010000037.1 GCA_011390615.1 Desulfotignum sp.
TGATGTCAGAAGCCTTGACCGGGAAACGGGTGCCAGGATTGAAAATCTGTTTGACACGGAAATCGCCTGCCGGTTTCTCAATGTCCGGGAGCGGGGCCTGGCAGCCCTGCTCAAGGACCATTTTGATGTGTATGTGGACAAAAAATTCCAGAAACAGGACTGGTCCAAACGCCCCCTGAAGTCAGACATGGTTGCCTATTCCGTGGGGGATGTGGCCTATCTTATCGCCCTGCACGGCAGGCTGGTTGACAGCCTTGCGGCCATGGACCGCCTGCACTGGGCAAAAGAGGAGTGTGAGGCCCTGGCTTTGGTGCGGTATGAAGACAACCATGCACCGCCGTTTTTTAAAAAATTTAAAGGTGCAGGCAAGTTGGACAACCGCAGCCTGGCTGTACTGGAAAATCTGCTGAAAGTGCGTATGGACATGGCTGAGAAAAAAGATGTGCCTTTGTTTAAAATCATGTCCAACCAGTCTCTGCTGTCCATGGCAACCACCCGGCCTGCTTCTGCACAGGAAATGGTGGCAAAAAAAATGCTGAGCAAACGCCAGGCACAGATGTACGGGCAATTGTGCCAAAATGCCATTGCCGGTGCCATGGCCCTTCCCCACCACGAACTGCCGTCCTATCCCAGAACCGTGATGCCCAGAAAAACCCCGGCAGTCATGGACCGCATCAAAGCCCTGAAAAAAATGCGGGAAAAGAAAAGCGTATCCTTGGGCATGGAACCGGGATTTTTGTTCAATAACAGCACCATTACCGAGCTGGCCCTGGAAAAACCCGCCACCATGACGGAACTGGATGCCATGAACCTCTTACGCAACTGGCAGAAGGATGCCATGGGAGAGGCCATTGTCGAAACCCTGGCACGGTGCAGTTAAGAGGGAAAAAAGGAAAATATTAAAGGGTGCTGTGTATGACAGAGATCGCGTTTTCAAAAATGGAAGGACTTGGCAATGATTTCATTGTCATGGATGACCGGGATGGATTCATTGCAGGGGCTATGCCGTATCCTGAGCTTGCTGAAAAACTGTGTGACCGACATTTTGGTATTGGCGGGGATGGTATTATCCTGGTCCGCACTGCTGCGGATCATGATATCCGGTTTGTGATTTACAATTCAGACGGGTCTGAAGCCGGCATGTGCGGCAACGGCATGCGCTGTTTTGCCAAATATCTGTATGAAAAAAAGATTCTTCCCGAAAAACAGATCCGTGTGGAGACGGCTGCAGGTACGGTTATTCCCCGGGTAGATGTGGATGCAGACGACCAGGTGACCTCTGTGATGGTGGATATGGGGGTACCGGTTCTGGCATGCAGAAAAATTCCCTTTGTCAGTGATGCAGACACCGCTGTTGAAGAGATCATAGACATGGGTGATGGACAAAAGGTGACCGCCACAGTGGTGCATGTGGGAAATCCCCATGCAGTGGTGTTTGTGGAAAACCTGTCTGCTGTGGATGTCAAGAAACAGGGCAGGGCCCTGGAGATCCATCCCCGGTTTCCGGAAAAAACCAATGTGGAGTTCATACAGGTGATGGATGACCAGACATTGCAGATGAAGGTATGGGAGCGGGGGGCCGGTATCACCCTGGCCTGCGGCACAGGGGCATGTGCGGCGCTTACGGCGGCCCACCTCACCGGAAGAACAAAAAATCAGGTAACAGTATGTCTGGATGGCGGTGATCTGTCAATTTTCTGGGACAAAAAAACCAACCACCTATTTAAAACCGGTCCGGCCCGCCTGGTGTTTGAAGGTATTATCCGGGTATAAACCAGGAATTGTTCGGCAACCAGCCAGACAGCGTGACACATGATCGGAGAGGAGATGAAAGCAGATGGATATGGGGTTGTTTCTCCTGAGCTGGACACCTGTAATACTTTTAACGGTTCTGGCTGTGGTTTTGGGACGGTCCGCCTTGGAACTGTCTGTCTGGGGATTTGTCTGGGCACTGGTGCTGGCAAAGGGGTTTTTTGCTACGCCCCTGTCCGTGGGAATGATGTCAGCCCTGGACGGGGTGCTTACCACCCTGCCGCTGATGCTGGTGATCCTGGGCGGTATTTTGTTTTCCGCGCTGCTGTCGGCTGCAGGATCCCTGGAGCGGATCATGGCATGGTTCAGATGCGGCGCCGGTGACGGCCTGGGCCGTAACCTGCTCATCACTTTCGGGGTGGGCAATTTCATGGAAGGCACCGGGGTGATTGCCGAACCGGTGGTGGCCCCCATGCTGCGGCAAGCCGGGGTGCCTGCCACCGGGGCTGCGGCGTTGTCCATTATCGGGTATGCCGGGCTCATGTCTCTGGAAATGGCCGGCATTGTCATCACGGTGCTGTCTCTGGTTACCGGCCTTCCCCTCAGAGACCTGGGGCTGGCAGCTGCCTGGATCTCCATTCCCGCAGTGCTGATAATGGCCCTGTCTGCCCCCCTGTTTTTTGGAAAAGGCCCGGACGGCCGGCGTGGGTTCATACCCGCACTGGGGGTGGGCCTGCTGCTGGGATTTTCAGGCCTGGCCATTGTCTGGATGGGGGCGCTGCCCGTGTCCGGGGCGTTGGCCGGGGTTCTGGTGATCGTGGTGCTGGTTATTGGTGGTCCCGGCCGGATGGTCATGCCCCCGGGCATCCTCAAGGATCTGGCTCCGTTTGTCTGCCTGGTGGCCTGCCTGTTTTCAGTGAACGTCCTTCCGGTTCTAAAGGACCTGACCTTTGAGCGGATCATTTTCCAGGTCCGGTTGATCCCGGTTCATACCGTCACGTTCCGACCCTTGTTCTCCGCCTATGGGTATCTTTTCCTGGCGTTTTTTGTGACCGCTGCCCTGCACAGGATTTCCGGGATCCGGCTGCAGCAGGTGGTCATCCAAAGCCTGAGCAGAAGCTGGCCCGCTTTTGCTGCCATGGCCCTGTTCGGTGCCATGGGCCAGGTAATTTCCTATACCGGTTACGCACCCGGGTTTACCGATCTGGATACGGCCCGAAACATTCCCTGGATCATTTCCCAGGGCCTGGTGCAGTTCACCGGCGGATTTTATCCTGTTTTTGTGCCGCTGCTGGGCTGGGTGGGCACCTTTTTGACCGGCTACGGGGTGGCGTCGCTGATGCTGTTCGGCCAGCTGCAGGTCCAGGCCGCCGACCTGCTGGGTACTTCTGCGGCCTGGCTGGCAGGGGCCCTGGCTGTGGGGTGTTCACTGGGCTCCATTTCATCGCCTTTCAAGGTGGCCCTGGCCACCGCCATGGTGGGGGCCGTGGGCAGGGAAGGGACCATTCTCCGCTACACCATCCCCCTTGGTATCATCGCCTGCCTGGTGGTGGGGGCAGTGGTGTGGATTGCGGCCTGAGAAAGGCGTTATGAGACAGCCTTGGCAAACGCCCGGGGCATCCGGGTGACTTTGTTTTCACGGTAATTGAAAAACACGATGCCGGTTTTGGCCTCAAGGATCAGGGTGTTGTTCGTGGCATGGGTCATTCGGTAGAATATGTCACACCCGTATTTGTTGAACTCTCCTGCTGTGATTTCACATGTGAGCCGGTCCCGGTGCAGGGCCTGGGCCTTGTAGACCACTGCCAGGTCTGAAATGACCATGGCGCAGCCTTCGATATCGGTTTCCGAGTATCCCAGGTGGTTGAAGAACCGGATCCTGGCCTCATGCAACAGAGAGATGAAGGCATCATGCCCCACATGGTTGCCGTAATTGATATCCTGGATTCGGACACGCAGTTCGGTTGCATAGGCATAGGTATCAGGCATGGTAAGTGAAATTATGGCCATGGATTTTGTTCCTCTGCAGAAGGTTGTTGGTGAAAAAAGGGGCAGGGTGCCTGGGGGTTCCGGTCTATTGCCATCTCAGGGACCGGATGGGATGGCGGCGGCACTTTGGCCGGCGATGCGGCCGAACACGATACATTCGGTCAGGGCGCATCCCCCCAGCCGGCCGGCGCCGTGGATGCCGCCCGTGACCTCTCCGGCGGCAAAAAGACCTGAAATGGGGCGGTGAGAGAGGTCCATCACCCGGGCATGGGTGTCGATGTGCAGGCCCCCCGGGGTGTAGTGGACCTTGGGCCAGAGCCGGACGGCATAAAAAGGCGGCGTATCCAAAGGGAAGGTGTTTTTTTTCGGCCGTTTGCCGAACCGGTCGGGATGGGGTTGTGCTGTCCACTGATTGTAATCCGTCACAGTCTGCTCCAGGCTTCCGGCAGGCATGCTGCAAGCAGCACCCAGACCGGCAAGGGTGTCAAACTGTCGGACTTTGCCGGTTTTCAGGCAGGATGAAAGACTGTCATACTCTTTTTTGGCGCCTTTGTCATCAACAATGCCGATGCAGGCATGGCCGGTTTTCAGGATGGCATCGCTTCTCTGCCTGCGGTCGGCCCATTCATTGACAATGCGGGAGCCGAAGGCCGGATCCACCAGGATGCCGGCGGGAAACACACTGTATGAGGCGAACCGGGCCCCTTTGCCGTATCCGTTTTCATCGGCGCATCCCCATGGGCCCAGCTGTATCCAGGACAGGTGGAGGGGCATGGCATGGATTTTCAGGGCCGCAGTCAACCCTTCGGCTGTGGCCCCTTTGTGGTTGGTGGTGCCGATGGTGTCATCCAGGCAGGGGGCCTGGCAGGAGCGGAAAGCGATATCACTGCCGAAACCCCCGGTAGCCAGCACCACAGCCCGGTCTGCACGGATATGCCGGATGCGGCCTGCGCTGATATCTGTTTTAGGGTCCGATGGACCGGCAGATGCCGGTGTTTTGCAGGACAGGCATACGCCAGTGACCCTTCCGTTACCCCCGGTGACCAGACGCTCCAGGGTCTGGCGGGTGTGTATGGGAACCCCCAGCTGATCGCATCTGGTTGTCAGGACCCTGATGATGTCATGACCTGCGTTGTGTTCAATGGTGACTGTCCGGGGCACGGAATGCCCGCCGAATTGGTCCAGGCGGCCGGCATACCGCACCCCCAGAGACCAGGTCCAGTCAATGGCTTCTGCTGCATGCCGGGCAAACACCATCACCAGGTCCGGGTGATTGAGCCCCAGGCCTGCCTGCAGGATGTCGTCGTGGAACAGCTGGGGGGAATCCACCACCCCCAGGCGCTTCTGCATGAAATTATCCGGTGCGGACAGTCCGCCGTCGCTGATGCGGGTGTTGCCGCCTGTGACCGGCATTTTTTCAAACACCATGACAGAGGCCCCGGCCAGCCTGGCCTCTATGGCGGCGGACAGGCCGGCGGCACCGCTGCCGATCACCACCACATCGGTGTGATCCACCCATGAAGGGGCCATGGGGTCTTTGGGATTATGGTTCGGGCTGTTTTGCATTTCATTCCAATCAGGTGACGGTTGTGTCATACATGCCAGGGTGACAAATGGATGATCCTGTTACAATACCAAAGATTCTGATGCCAGGGCTGCAACGGTTTCCACTTTCATGCCCAGCTCAAAATGGGTGGACAGTTCTCCCAGCTGGCGGTGGCAGGACAGGCAGGCTGTGGCCAGGTGTTTGAGGCCGGTGGCCCGCATCTGGTCTGCCTTGGGTTTGCCGGTGATCATCCGTTTTTTGGTGGTGGTGGAATCCTGGAGAATACCGCCGCCCCCGCCGCAGCACACCCCGTCCTCCCGGTTGGGAACCAGCTCTTTTACGCCGTGGCAGCACATGGCCAGCAGCTGCCGGGGGGGATCGTATCCGCCGGATTTTCTGGCCACATTGCACGGGTCATGGTAGGCGATTTCATAGGGGTGGACATCCGGGTCAAACGTGAGAACACCTTTTTGTGCATAGGAAAGGCACAGCTCAGGGATGCTGACCACGTTGAATTTTGGTTCTCTGCCCAGCAGTTCGGCGGCCCGGCACTTGAGCACATGATAGCCGTGACCGCATTCACTTAAGACCAGGGTTTCTATGCCCAGGGCCTCGGCCGGCTCCACTACCATCCGGACCATCTCTTTTGCCACGTCATCTTTGCCCACAAAATATCCCCAGTTGGTGACATCGGTGTGGTGGGAAGACAGTGTCCAGGTTTCACCCATGGCGTAAAACAGCTTTGCCATGGCTGTCAGGTGCATCAGGTTGATGCCCAGCTCCCGGGGATTAGGCAGGTACAAAAATTTGCACCCGGGCTGGTCATGAAGGATCTGAGCGTCAGGGTTTTCCATGTCATCAGAAAATTCTTCTGACATCCATTCCACGGTTTCCACAAACTCTTCTGTAGTCAGGCCGTTGACATCTCCCAGTTCCAGCCGGGTTGTGATGCCTTTTTTGATATCACCTGGAATCTGGCCGTCAGCAGCGGCAAGGCTCCTGGCCCGGGTAACCACCAGGTCCATGGTGATGCCCATGGGACAGTCCTGGGTGCACCGGTTGCAGATCAGGCAGTCCCAGAGCATGTTGCTGTCCACAAGGGACTGTTCCAGTCCCAGGGCTGCCATGCGCACCATCTGCCGGGGCATGGGCCCGCCGGGGCCGTCAAACCAGGTACACCGGGAATTGCAGGCCCCGCAGGTCAGGCATTCATCTGTATTGTCTCCTCTGGTCATTTTGTTGAGCAGCCGGGCCAGGTCTGTATCTTTGTTCGGGGTTGCGGTATTCATCATCAATGTCCTTCATGAAATATGTGCATCTGAAATGATGCGGGCAAATGTCTGTGTTTCATTGGCTGCCACCGGGTGCCAGGAGACCTTGTCCGGTGTGATGCCGGGCATGGCCAGCATCTGCATCACTTCCCGTTGTGCAGTGGTGCTGCCGTCCATGGACAGGCAGTTGTCTTCATGGCAGCCGGCAATAATGACCTTTTGTGCCCCGTTTATCAGGGATTTGAGTACCAGGTTGGTACTGGTGCGGCAGGCACAGGGAACCGGGATCAGCTGGATGTGGTCCTCCAGGTCCAGAGGACCGGCTGCCAGGGCTGCTGAACGCCGACAGGCCAGAACGACCACCCGGTCCTTCTGAACCTGGTCTGCCACCTGGTCTGTGGAAAAGGTTTCAGATGTAATGGCAAAGGCCGGGCAGTTGGCCACACAAAGGTGACAGCCGAAACAGGCGTCTGCCACAATTTCCGGGCGGGCCTTGTCATTGAGGAGAATGGCATGGTGGGGGCAGATGCGCAGGCAGGTGAGACACCGGGCGCATTTTTTCTGGTTTACCTCCACCCCGTGATCCGGGGCAGGGCCGGAAAAATCCAGGTCTGCCATAATGGCGTTCAGTTCTGCAGCAAGATCGGTGTCATCCACCTCGTCATGGCAGGTGCCGGCAAAATAGATTCCTTTTCTGGGGCTTTTGGTCAGCCGGTGCCGGACATTGGGGGACTGGAGAAACCCTTCTGTGTCCTGTTTCTGTTTCAACAGACCGGCAATCTGTCCAAAATCGGTGCCCGGCACCGGAGCAGACGGAATGACCAGGGCATTGCATGATACTGTGACCGGAATGCCGGGCAGGGTGGCTTCATCAAGGGTCAGGTCAAATCCGGTGGCTGTTTTTTGGATCTGGATATCCGCCGGGGTGTTGACCCGCAGAAACCGTACCCCTGCCTTGCGGGCCCGGTCATACAATTGCTGGCCTGCGCCCCCGTGCACCAGCATTTTGTTCATGACCACCGTGACCTGTCTGCCGGCATGTTGTGCAGCCATGGCAAAAGTCAGGGCCAGGCGTGCCCCTGCTTTGAATTCCGGGCCTGTGTAATCCAGCAGGATGGCACTGGCATCCGGCAGCTGGTCCGCCGGGATTCCGGCAAAATTTTCCAGGGTAATGGCCTTGGCCAAAGGTTCTTGTCCGGCTACTGTTTTGTATTCCGGTTCAGGCGCGGCAATGATGGCCCGGCAGGTCATAGATTTGCGCATGCCTGCCTGCTCATACCAGACCGTGAAGCAGCCGGCAGCCCCGTCCACGCCCAGGATTCTGTCCGGATCCATAAGATTCACCCCTGCAGGTGCGGTGCCCTGCCCGAAGCAGAAGGTTTTGTGACCGTTATCCGCAAGGGTCTGTGCGATTGTCGCAGCCTGTGGGCCGTCCCCCCATACCAGGACATCACTGTTACCGGTCGGCACCTGTTTGAGTTCCGCCAGAACCCTGGCTGCGGCAATCCGGCCTTCCTGCCTGGATCCCAGGATGTCTTTGGGTCCGGCAGCGCACCCGGCCGCGTGGATGCCGTCAGGTAAAACCGCATCCTGTGTATTGAAAAATCCCCAGAGGTTGGGGGTGATACCCAGCCGGGATGCGAGATGTTCGAGCTCCGGGGAAGGCGCCATGCCCACGGACAGCACCACCAGATCAAAAGATCGGGCAATCCTGGACCGGGTGCCTGGATCCTCGGTGACCAGACGCATCCGGCCCGTTTCCTTGTCTTCCAGTATTTCCGCCGGCACCCCCTGGACCATCTCAATTCCAGCAGACAGATCAGCTGCCAGGCACCTTGTTTCCTTGCCAATGGTCTGCAGGTCCATGTGAAACAGGGTGATGGCGGCATCCGGCAGGATATGCAGCAGTTTTCGGGTATGGCGCAAAGAGATTTTACAGCAGACCTGGGAGCAGAAATCGCGCTGCAGCTGCCGGTTTCTGGAGCCTACACACTGGATGAAGGCGATCTTTGGGGCAGGGGCGTTTCCCAGAAAATTGGTAAGGGTATCTGCTTTGAGCATCTGGTTCAGCTGTGCCGTGGTGATGATTCTGTCATGTTCATTGAAATGAAGGCCCGGGAGCAGTGAAGGGACGGGATCAAAAGGGGAAAAACCGGTGGCAAGGATAATGCCTGCGGCCGGAATTGTCTCTCCGGATGTCAGACATATGTCAAATCCCTGTCCGGTTTTTTCAAGGGTATCCAGGGTGGTATTCAGGTGTACAGAAATTTTCGGGTGAAGGGCTGTCTGGTGTGCCATGTCCTGGGCCAGGCATGCCCCGCAGTGCCGGCAGACATCAGTGGCCATGCAGGCCCAGGATGCGGCATGGCCGCCCAGCCGGTCTGCGGCCTCAACAAGGTGCACTGTTACATCCCGGTCCCCCAGAGTTTTGGCTGCTGCCATACCGGCAACCCCGCCCCCCAGGACCAGAACGCTGTCAAAAGAAGGTGTCATATATGCCTCCAAAGCATCATCTGGAAAATTCAACCGTTTTTATACAGCAGTCTTACCACATTCCCGGGTGAAAAAAAACGGATTTAACATCTGGAGTGCTTCCCACTGAATGATGAATATGATATCCAGTGAAACATGAATACCTGGATTACAAAAAACGGGATCCGGATTCACCGGATCATCTGTCTGTATGCCAATGTGTATGTGGTGACCGGCCAGGGACACTGTTTTCTGGTGGATACCGGTCCTGGGGCATTCCAGAGGTTTCTGGCAAGGCAGCTGCGCCGGCTGGGCATCACCCGCATTCACGGGGTGATCCTCACCCATACCCATTATGACCATGCCGGCAATGCCGCTTTTTTGCAGAAAAAATTTAAAAGCCGGATCATGGTGCACCCGGCAGAGGCGGAATATCTCAAAAAAGGGGTGTCTTCTGTGCCCGGGGGCATCACAGCTTTTGCACGGGTCATGGAGCGGCTGGCATCCGGCATTGAACCAAAAATGCTGGAATTTCCCCCGTGCGCACCTGATGCACTGCCGGCTTCAGAACGCCATAAACCGTCTTTTGACATGCCTGTCACTGTCATGGCAACCCCCGGACATTCTCCCGGCTCGGTGAGTGTGGTGGTGGACCAGGAAATCGTTCTGACGGGGGACTGCATGTTCGGTGTGATCCCCAAAAAAATCCTGCCGCCCTTTGGGGATGATGTCGGGCAGATAATTTCCTCCTGGCAGCAGCTGCTGGCAACCGGGTGTCACACCTTTCTTCCCGGCCATGGTTTAGCAGTGTCCAGGCCGACAATTGAGAAAAATATTCTGTCCCTGCATCCTTGACAGCACCAGGGTGAAAACGAGATCAGGTTCAGGAAGGATCAGTCTGGTCTGTTTTCCGGCACGATCCAATCTTTTTTGCGATATGCCTGGTCCTGGCTTTTTGCGATCAGGTCTTTTGTGTCTTCATTGGTCACCGTGATGTCATACACAGAGGTGCGGCGGCCTTTGTGGACTTCCCGGGCTTCAGCCACCAGGCGGTCACCGGGAAAACTGGGCTTTAGAAAACAGATGCTCACGTTAAGGGCCACAGCCACCCTTCCGTGGGAATTGCAGGCAGCCGCAAACGCCATGTCACTGATGGAAAATATCACCCCGCCGTGGGTGGTGCCGTGGAAATTGGTCATGGCATCGGTGATGGTCAAAGAGACCCGGCTGTGGCCGGGCGCAGGGACTTCCACCCTGGCCCCCAGGTGGCCGGCAAAGGCATCTTTTTGAATGCAGGACAAAATTTTTGGGTCGCAAATGCTATTGCTCATGGCCTGTATCCTGTTTTTGTAAGGTTGCATGATCGTTATTGGGATTTCATTCACTGTTCCCTGGCAGGTTTTTTTAAAAAAAGGGAAAACACCATTCCGCAAAGGGAAATGGCACCGGCCACCAGAAATGGGGTGGTCAAAGACTGGGTGGTATCAGCCAGATATCCCCCCAGGGCCGGGCCGATGGACTGGCCGATGCCAAAAAAAAGAGTGATGAATCCCAGGGCTGCCGGGGCAAATCTGGGTCCGGCAAAATCTCCGGCTGCCGCCGCCATGATTGTGGGGATGCTCCAGGCGGTAAGACCGAACAATATGGCCGAGATATAAAATCCGGTTTCCACTTTGACCAGGGCATACACCAGATAGGATGTTCCCAGAACCAGGTAGGCCAGAGCCGCGCCTTTTCCCCGGCCGATTCTGTCTGAAATACTGC
Source organism: Desulfotignum sp. (assembly GCA_011390615.1). Lineage (GTDB taxonomy): Bacteria > Desulfobacterota > Desulfobacteria > Desulfobacterales > Desulfobacteraceae > Desulfotignum. The sequence continues at coordinate 10,795 of JAABSB010000037.1, forward strand.
CCCAGATTACGCCGCAGAAGATGCTCAGTCCCCCGACCATGGCCCATAATCCGCCGGCCCAGGCCTGGGTATATCCCATTTCATTCACCAGATATGCGGCAAAAAACACCATGTAAATAATATAGGACATGCCGTAAAAAAAATACACCACCCCGAGAAACCACAGGGACTTCATCTTATAGACACTGCCCCAGTCCAGGGAAGATACTTTGGCTGCCGGTTTTGTGCTGTCCGGGTTTTCTTTTTGCCCCACCGGCAAAAGGCCTTTGTCAGCAGGCTGGTTGCGCAGAAATCCCCCCACCAGCACCGCCACCGCAAGCACCAGTGTACCCAGGATATACCAGGAATACCGCCACCCGTCCGCGTTATAGGATTTCAGGATAAAGGGTACGATCAGGCCGGACAGGAAGGTGCCCAGCCCGATGCCCCCGGATACGATGCCGGTGGCAAATCCGCGTTTTTTTATGGCAAACCAGGCCGATCCCAGGGCCATGGCCGGCACATAGGCAGCCCCGTTGCCAAGGCCTGTGAGAAGCCGCATGGCAAAGGCAAATCCGAAAGATTGGGCAAGTCCCGTGAGGATCATGGTCACACCCATGAGGGCCAGGGCTGCCGTGATAACCGCCCTGGTGCCGAACCTGGCAGCCAGAAATCCGCCGATAATGGCCATGGACAGGTACCCGATGAAATTGCCCGTGCCCAGAAGGCCCAGCTGTGTGTAGTCAAAGGAAAGCCCGTCTTTCATGGCTGGCAGCAGAAGGGTATAGGCCATCCTGCCGAACCCGTGGGCTGCCACAGTTGTCATCAATCCCATGAAAATGACGATCCATCCATAGTGCATTTTTTTATCCATGGGGATCTCCTTTTTGTATCAGGGTAAGACAAATGATACGGTTTCAACCAGACTGACAGACATATTACCTACCATTCTTATGCCTGCATATGCAATTGTTTTTCCATCCTGCTGCCCGGTAAAAAATATCCCCCGTCGGGGAAGTGGCATCCGCAGGCGGCGGGTATCAAAAAGCTGAACAGGATGTGGTTACATGCGATGGTCCTGATTTTCAGCCCCTATGGGGTTGATTTTCTCTGGTGAACGATATATTGCTTGGGCCGGTTCTGTGTATTTACAGACCAACGCACATAAGGAAAAATATCATGTCCTGTATTTTACTGTATCTTGCACTGGGGTCTGTGGCAGGGGTTCTGGCCGGTCTGCTGGGGATCGGCGGGGGACTTGTGATTGTGCCCATGCTGACCTTTGTTTTTACAGGCCAGGGCGTTGCCCATGCACATATCCTGCATCTGGCTCTGGGAACCTCTCTGGCCAGTATTCTTTTCACCTCCATTTCCAGTCTCAGGTCCCACCATAAACGCGGTGCTGTCATCTGGCCGGTGGTTTTCAAGATTACGCCGGGTATACTTTTCGGCACTTTTCTGGGCACCTGGATAGCTGCGGGGCTATCCACCAGTTTTTTAAAAGGGTTTTTCGGGGTGTTTTTGTTTTATGTGGCCACACAGATGCTGCTGGGCATTAAACCTGCGCCTGCCCGGGAAATTCCTGGTACTTTGGGCATATTCAGCGCCGGCAGCATCATAGGCGTCTTTTCCAGCCTTGTGGGTATCGGGGGCGGCACCCTGTCTGTGCCATTTCTCATGTGGTGTAACACCGTGGTGCACAAAGCCATAGGTACGTCAGCCGCCATTGGTTTTCCCATTGCCGTGGCCGGAACACTGGGGTATATACTCAACGGCCTTGGTTCTGAGGGGCTGCCCCCGTGGAGCCTGGGGTTTGTGCATCTGGGGGCACTGGCCGGCATTGCCGCCGCCAGTGTATGCACTGCCCCTTTAGGGGTCAGGCTTGCCCATGCACTGCCTGTGGACAGGTTGAAAAAAATATTTGCCCTGCTGCTTTATCTGGTCGGGGGGCGGATGGTGTTTGCCATATTCTAGTATCCGGCTGCCACTGCACAGGCAAGGATCATAAGGGTTACCACCAGGGCTAAAGGTTCCCTTAAGGGGTGGCGGCAGGTGGAAACCAGGGGAAAAAATAACACACCAGCGGATAGTCCGCAGAGAAATCCGAACATATGGGCCCAGACATCGGTGTTTTCGCCATGGCTTAAGAATGCCATCAGGGTGGCACCGGCAATGAGCGGCAGGACCCGGTCCCGTTTGCGTAGGGGGCCTTTTAACATCATCTGAAAGGCAGACAGCCCGCCGGCAGCAGCCATCACAGCGGTGGAAGCCCCGATGGACAAAAGGGCATTGCCATGGAAACCTGCGTTGATCAAATTTCCGCAGGTGCCGGCAAACAAGAGGAAAAAGGGCCCGGTGCCGTATCCGGACAAACGGATCACAGGTCCGGCGAAAAGAAGGATTCCGGCCAGATTACCTAAAAGATGGGTGGTGTCTGAATGCAGAAACAGGGCGGTGACGGCCCGGAAGGTTTCCCCCTGACGGATGAACATGGAGGAGGCACCATAGGAAAGGATATGGTCCCACCGGGTGCCGCTCATGTCAATGCCCATGTGGATGGCTGCCAGCAGACCCATGATGACAAATGCGGCCGGGGTCGTGAAGCCGGAAGGCCCGGCCGGAAGAGCAGGCAGCGGGTGGTGGCTGGTACGGTTTTCTCTGAAATAGGCGGCCACATGGGATCTGGCTGCTGCCGCCTGTTCCGGGGTGGTAAAAATGTCTATTCCCCGGGTGCTGAAGGATTTTTGGGCAAAAATATTCTGGGAAGCCAGTATGAGCAGAATCAGATCGGCAGATTCACCGGACCGGCCCGCAAAAATGCGTTTCAATTTATCCTGGTTTTGTGGTACATGCGTATGCATGGGCAATAGTCTATCTTAAGTTCAGGAGAAATAAAAGCATGCAGATCATTCGATTCAGAACGCCGGACAACCAATTGTGTCTGGGTGCAGGCTATGACGGCACCACCGCATCGGTCCTGGAAGGAGATCTGTTTTCCGGGGTAAAAGACACCGGCAGGCGGGTGGATGTGGTAAAAACAGAGGTGCCGGTGAAGCCTGCCGCCATTTTCTGCATCGGGCTCAATTATCGGGGCCATGCAGAAGAAACCGGCATGGAGATCCCCCGGTATCCGGTGGTGTTCATGAAAAATCCCGGGGCGGTAATCCCGCACAACAGTGATATTGTGATTCCTGTTTCCTGTCTGGAAAGACCGGAGGTGGATTATGAAGCAGAACTGGGGGTGGTGATCGGACGTCCTGCCAAACATGTGCCCGAGGCCGAGGCCCTGGATTATGTGCTGGGATATACCTGTGCCAATGATGTGTCGGCCCGGCGGTGGCAGAAACATGCCGGCGGGGGCCAGTGGGTCCGGGGAAAGAGCTTTGACACCTTCTGTCCCTTAGGGCCGGTCCTGGTGACACCTGATGAGATGCCTGATCCCCAGAACCTGGCCATTGAAAGTGTGCTCAACGGGCAGACCATGCAGAAAAGCAATACCAGGGATATGATTTTTTCCGTGGCCGCCCTGATTGCCTTTTTGTCCCAGTCCACAACGCTTTTGCCAGGCACCCTGATTCTCACCGGTACCCCTGAAGGCGTGGGGTTTGCCAGAAAACCCCCTGTGTATCTGATGCCCGGGGACCATCTGCAAACCCGGATCCAGAATATCGGTACCCTGGAAAACCGGGTGGCGGCGGAAGAAACAAATGGAAAATAATAATGCCCTGGAACCCGGATGTACCGGATGCCAGGGCATTGTCAGACAGGTTACAGGTTTTAAAAGTCTTCTGATTTCCGGTCTTTGGGCAGTGCTGCCGGATGCCAAGGCCGGGTTGGGTGTTTACTACTGGTTCATCATACCCTGGCCACCGCCATGCCGCCGGCCCTGGTTCTGGTCATAATAGCCTTTGCCGGAAAAGCTTCTCGGGCAGTTTCCTTTGTTATAGCCTTTGTGGTATCCTTTGCCCATGCCCTGGCCCTGTCCGAACCGGAGTTCAGGGGCCACTTTTTTGGCTGACAGCATGAAATCAATCCTGTTTTCCTGGAGCTGTTTCATAAGATCGGCAGCTTCGTCTGACAGCCGGGTCAACTCGGCCCGGTCCGGGGTGGAGGTTTCCATGAGCATGCGAACCTCATTGTGTTTCTGCATCAAAGATGTCCGCAGCTCATAGGTGTCGTCAATGAATGTCTGGCGCAGGGCTGCCAGTTCATCCTGCTGGGCCTTGGACAGATCGTTGTAGGCGTTGCGGTCAATGCCGGGACAGTTTGTGCCTGCACCGTAACCGCCCATGCCTTTTCCCGGTCCCCAGGAAAAAGCCTGGGTGGCCATAAATGTGATGCCGATGAGTGCGGTGATGAGAATAATTGTCTTTTTCATGATGGTTTCTCCTTTGCTGTACATTTTTGGTTGTGTCAGATATTTCACATGTGTTGTGCTGATATCTGTGTTGTCTGGTAATAGTATAAGGCAAGGGGCGTGCCAGGGCATGGATAAAATTATATCTCATTGAAATTACATAAAAATTTTATTTTTCTGTAACATCAGCTTCAGGTAGCCTGCCTGCGGTATTGTATCTTTTCTACCCGGTTCAGGTATCCATCCGGGTATTTTTTATACACCTGGGTGCCTTTTGGATGGCATCCGGTTTTTCTTAAGGCTGTTTTTGCCATGCGTAGCCCGTATCAGTAATCCTTCCCTAGCTGCACCCTTTGCCCGGCCCGGCATGCTGCAGCGGTGTTGACAATGATATGTATATAGCAGAGTATTGGTTGCATCCGGCATGGTCTTTGCTATACAATTAAAATTATGAAAAATTTTTTACCCGGATCATTTTCCACCCTGGTCTCCCCCATCATGCTGGCGGGGGTGCTTCTGGTGCTGACTCCCATTTTTGCGGTGATGACCCTGGACAGGATGGAAAAGCTCAAATCCCACATAACAGACCAGCAGCTGGCCAAAGGCATCTCTCTGATACGGACCTTTGAGGCCGGCACCCGCACCGGTATGATGACCATGCACTGGGGTATCCGGCGGATACAGGACCTGCTCCAGGAAACATCGCTGCAGCCGGATGTGGTATATATCATGATTGTTTCAGACAATGGCACCATTCTGGCCCACAGCGATCCTGCACAGGTGGGGGAGCTTTGGACAGATCTCCCGGATATTGGTATCCGAAATGAAGCGGCCCAGCCGGTATCCCACCGGTCCCGGATGGTGGATAAGGAAAAGGTGTTTGAGGTATATAAATTGTTTACCCCCATGGAAAGCAGGTTCCAGGGACGTCATATGCACATGCGCGGCATGCGCATGATGATGAACCGGCCGGAATCAGGACCGCTGCCAGATACGGAAAATGGTGCAGGGATAAATTTTGCCGCAGAAGAAAATGCCGTGATCCTGGTGGGGCTGTCCATGGAACAGGCTGACCATGCCCGGGAAAGGCTGCTGCGGCATGCGGTCAGCCAGGGGGTTATCTTTTTTGCCATGGGGTGTGCCGGGATTTTTTCTCTCATGGTATTTCAGGCGTTTCGTACCACAAAAGCCCGACTAGTAAGTGTCAAGGCACTTTCAGAAAAATTGAAAAAAGAGGTGGAAACCACCCGGCACCTGGCTGCCATCGGCAAGCTGGCAGCAGGGGTGGCACATGAAATCAGAAATCCGTTAAGCTCAATCAAGGGATTTGCCACCTATTTTGAAAAACGGTATAAAGACAATCCAGATGACCAGGAAACCGCACGAATCATGGTCCAGGAGGTGGCGCGCATCAACCGGTCCATCACCCAGCTGCTGGAATTTGCCAAGCCCATGGCTGTGGAAAAAAAACAGGTGGATATCCGGGAGATGATTGCCCATTCTTTGAAACTGGTGGCCCATGACCTGGAAAAAAAATCCATCTCTGTACAGGTGGATATCCGGTCTGCCCGGTCCCGGTTCTTTACCGACCCGGACCGCATGAACCAGATTCTCCTCAACCTGTATATGAACAGCCTTGCTGCCATGGATCAAGGCGGCACCCTGCAGGTGACTGTTTTAGATATTCTGCCGGATCAGGACCTTGAGATCCGTGTGACAGATGACGGTTGCGGCCTGGATGATACCCTGCTGGCGGATATTTTTGATCCCTATTTTACCACCCGGCCCGACGGCACCGGCCTGGGCCTTTCCATCGTGCACCGGCTGGTGGAAAAACTTGAAGGAGAAATCCGGGTACACAGTGCCAGAGGTGAGGGGACCACCTTTTTTATAAGGCTTTTCCATCCGCAAAAGGATACTGCACATGAAACATGACATACTGGTGGTTGATGATGACCCGGCCCATGCACGGATGCTCAAAACCCTGATAACAGACTGGGGATATGTGGTGCACCTGGCTGATGACGGGGATACAGGTGTGGAAAAAGTCACATCCCACAGCTTTGACATGGTGCTGCTGGACATGAAGATGAAACGTATGTCCGGTATGGAAGCACTGGCGAAGATCTGTGAATTCAATCCATCCCTGCCGGTGATCATGATGACGGCCTATTCATCGGTGGATACAGCAGTGGAAGCCCTGAAAATCGGTGCCTATGATTACCTGACAAAGCCGTTGGACTTTGACAGACTCAAATTGACCATTGAGCGCGTACTGGAACGGATTTTTTTGCAGTCTGAAAACAAAAACCTGAAAGAGCGGCTCAAATCCACCTCCTTTCACCACAATATCCTGGGGAAAAGTACGGCCATGGCTGCGCTCCTTGACACCCTTTACATGGTGGCGCCCACAGATGCCAATGTGCTGGTGACCGGGGAATCAGGCACGGGAAAAGAGCTTGTTTCAGCAGCCCTGCATGACAACAGCCCCAGAAAGGACGGCCCTTTTGTGCGCATCAACTGTGCGGCCATTACCCAGACCCTTCTGGAGTCTGAACTGTTCGGCCATGCCAGAGGGGCGTTCACCGGTGCGGACCGAAAGCGCAAGGGAAAATTTCTCCAGGCAGACAAAGGCAGTATCCTGCTGGATGAAATCGGGGAAATGAGCCTGGCCATGCAGGCCAAGCTGTTGCGGGTACTCCAGGAAAAAGAGATCACCCCTGTGGGAAGCGATGAAACTATCCAGGTGGATGTACGGGTAATTGCTGCCACTAACCGGGATTTGAAGTCCATGGCGGAAAAAGGGGAATTCCGGCAGGATCTATTTTTCCGCCTGAATGTGGTCAGCCTCGATATCCCCCCCCTGCGGAACCGGCCCGAAGATATTCCGGAACTGGCACTGCATTTTCTGGAGCATTTTTCCCAGAAAAACCGCCGGGACATCAAAGGATTTGCACCGGATGCCATGGATGCCATGATCCGCTATGCCTGGCCGGGAAATGTCAGGGAACTGATGAACGCGGTGGAAAGGGCGGTGGTCCTGGCCAGAACAGATTACATTACCCAGGCGGATCTGACCTTTACCGCCGAAGATACACCACAGGATTCTGCCCTGTCTTCTCCGGGCTGCAACCTGGAAAATATGCCCCTGTCCAGCATTGAAAAAGAAGCTGTCTTGTCCACCCTGGCCGCAGCCAACGGCAATAAAAGTGAAACTGCCCGCCGCTTAGGTATTACACGCAAAACCCTGTTAAAAAAACTCAAAGCATATGGAAAAGAAACATGACAGGGTTTTGTGAGATTTGTATCTCACACCTTGACAATACCGTATCATTTGCATACTAATTCCAGACTGCACACATATAAACCTGATGATTATTTGATTATACCAGATGCCCGAAACTTTTTTCGGTCATTCAAGGAGGCGTTTTATGACAAATCCGCGGCATTACCTGTTTCTTACCTTTATCTACCTGCTGGTGGTGGCTGGTGTCTGCCTTCTGCTGGTAGTACCTCTCAAGGCCGCATTCATGGCCAATTGGGGATTCAACCTGCTGATTCTGGCAGCTCTGTGTGTGGGCATTGCCATCAATGTATTCCAGATCCTGCGGCTGGAGCCAGAAATAAAATGGATCAAAAAATTCCGTACCGGAGACCCGGGCCTGTCCACTGTTGAGCCGCCCACCCTGCTGTCTCCTCTGGCCAAACACCTGGAAGAGATTCACCGGGACCGGTTCCGGCTGTCAGCCGGTTCCCTGAGCACGGTGCTGGACGGCATCCGGGGACATCTGGATGAGGCCAGGGAGATTTCCAAATATATGATCGGGCTGCTGGTGTTTCTGGGGCTTTTGGGTACATTCTGGGGACTTTTGCAGACCATCGGTACCGTGGGCCAGGTGATCGGCGGCCTGGAGGTAGGCACCGGAGATTTTGTCAATCTGTTTGAACGGTTGAAACAGGGGCTCCAGGACCCGCTCCAGGGAATGGGCACGGCATTTTCTTCTTCCCTTTTCGGTCTGGGGGGGAGTCTGGTCCTGGGATTCATAGATATCCAGGCCGGGCATGCCCAGAACCGGTTTTTCAATGAGATGGAAGAGTGGCTGTCCGGGGTTACCAGGCTGGTGGACACTGATGAAATTCCTGATGGCGGCCTGGCTGCATCTGCAGAACTGTTCCGGGGCATAGACAACAACCTGCGGGTATTGATTAACCAGATGCACAAAAACAACCAGGCTATGTCGGTGCTGCTCAAACAGCAGCAGAAAAAATCTTCAGCTTCATCTTCTGACCCCAGGACCTGACAGGAGACAGCATGTTATCCAGAGCGCGGCGAACCGCAAGCCCCATAACAGCCTGGCCCGGATATGTGGATGTCCTGTCAGCACTGCTGATGGTGGTGATTTTTGTACTGATGATTTTTGTTGTGGCCCAGTTTCTGCTCAGTGAGGTGCTTTACGGCCAGAAAAACGAACTGGCCCGCCTGCACACTCAGGTGAACGAGCTGGCTGAGATGCTGGGGCTGGAAAAGGAAAAATCAACCAGACTCAGGGCACAGGTTTCCCGGCTGTCAGATACCATCATCGGCCTGTCTGAGGACAGAGAGATTCTCATGTCCCAGGTGGCGGATTATTCGGCAAAATCAGAACAGGACCAGGCAAAAATCAAAGAGCAGATGCTCACTATTGCCAGCCTTAATGAAGATATTAACGCCTTGCGGCAGGTCAGAGAAAAACTGGAACAGGAGGTGGGGGACCTGGCAGCCACCCTGGCGGCCAGGGGACGGGAGGTGTCTGTGCTGCGGGACCGGTCAAAACGCCTGGCAGCCCGTCTGGCTGATAAAACAGAAACAACCCTGCTGGCCCAGGAGAAAATCGAAGAACAGGATATCCGTATCCAGGCCCTGTCCACAGTGCTGGCATCCCAGAAGCAGGCCATTGAAAAAGAGCAGCAGCTGTCCGCTTCTGCCCGGGCCGAGGTGGCTCTGCTCTCAGACCAGATCTCCAGGCTCCGGGACCAGCTGGATATCATAAAAACCGCTTTGGCCCAGGCAAAAGAAGCAGGTGAAAAAAAGGATGAAAAAATAGCGGATCTGGGTAAACAGCTGAATATTGCCCTGGCCAGAAAAGTGCATGAACTGACACAGTACCGGTCAGAGTTTTTCGGCAGGCTCAAACAGATTCTGGGGGATAACCCTGCCATTGCTATCCGAGGGGACCGGTTTGTTTTCCAGGCGGAACTGTTATTTGCATCCGGATCAGCCACCCTGGGGGATGCAGGCAAAGCGCATCTGGTCGCATTGGCTGAAACCCTTATTCTGGTTGCAAAAAAAATTCCCGATGATATCAACTGGATTCTGCGCATTGACGGCCACAGTGACAAAGTGCCCATAAGCAATGAATTTTTTTCCTCCAACTGGGAATTGTCTGCTGCCCGGGCTGTGTCCGTGGTCCAGTTTTTGAGCCGTCAGGGGATTGCAGAAAAACGCATGGCAGCTGCCGGATTCAGCAAATACCACCCCATTGACCCGGCAGATACCAAAGAAGCGTATCGGAAAAACCGGCGCATCGAGATCAAACTGACCAATTATTAAAATTAAAACCGTTCGATGAGCCGTTCGATGAGAAAGGTGGATTCCCGCAGGGCCTGGTCGGAGAAGGGGCCAAACCACTGGGCGATCTCATGGAAATGGCGGATGAAGGCCTGGGTGTCGTTATTTTCCAGCATGTCCAGGTGCTGGTTTAAAGAGGTGATAAATTGTTTTAAGAGCTGGCGCCGTTCTTTTGTGGCAAAGATGATCTGGGCATACAGGCCTGCGTCCTGGGCAAACAGCCGGCCCACCATGCCCAGTTCCAGCCGGTAGATGGGGCTGGAAAATTCCAGGGTCCGCTGGATATGCACCTGGCGCTCAAACAGAAACCTGCCGAAGCAGAAGGTGGCAAAATGGCGCAGGGCCTGGACGATTTCCATGATTTCATCATGTTCCCGGGGTGTGGACTGCACCAGGACCGCTCCCCACAGACCCAGCTGTTCCACCAGCCAGTGGCTGGCTGCAGGATCCCGGCCCGGTGTGACCACGATGATCTGTTTGTCCAGGGAGGTTGTGGTGGGGCCGAACAGCGGATGGATTCCCAGCACAGGTCCTGTATGGCAGCGGCACATGGCGGCAACCGGTTCTTTTTTTACGGATGTCAGATCAGCCAGCAGGGCGGTTTCGGGCAGATGCGGGGAGATTTTCTCAACCACTGCACAGGTTTTTTCAATGGGCACAGACACCAGGACCAGGTCGATATCTGCACACAGGCCAGAGGCGTTTTCCCAGTCTGATTCCGTGAGAATCCGGACCTGATATCCGGATTTTTCAAACAAAGCGGCAAACATGGCCCCCATCTGTCCGGCACCGCCAATGACCAATACCCTGGCATTGGGACGGATGCCTTTGCCGCGCATGTCAGAGACCTGGTTGACTCGGGAGTGGCGCAGGATAACACGGAAAAGCTCTTCAATGACATCCGGATCCAGTTTTTTTTCTCTGGCCTGGGTTCTGAGGCGCGAAATCAGATCCTCTTCTCTGGCAGGGTGGAAGACCGGGACATCGCAGGTTTTTTTCAGGGCCACCACTTTTTTTACCTGTACCTGGCGCCTGGCCAGCAAAGAGAGGATATCTGAATCTATCCGGTCGATTTCATCCCGTAAAGGCTGGATCTGTTCTGCAAAGCTATTTTTGTTTTTTTCCATTGAAAAAAGGTCCGGACCTGTTCACGCGGCAAACTGCCTGGCCCGTTTCACCAGCAGCTGGTTGCAGTTTGTGATATTTTCCTTTGTATACAGGGTGAATTCATCCCTGTAGCTTTCCGCCAGCAGCTGTGCAAACAGTTTCTGGTCCGGCAGCCGGGTGTGTGTCACCCTGTTGATGAAAGAATGGGTGGCATCAATGGCAGCCTGGATGCCTCTGGCAGCTGCGTCATTCTTTAGTGGTCCCTGGTGGGCAGGGCAGATTACGGCAGGTGCCAGGTTTTTTATGTATGCCTGGGTAGACAAATAGCCTTTTACACCGGTGAAAAACAGCGGCCAGAATCCCCTGCCCGGGAAATGAAACCCCAGGCTGTCTGAGCAGAACACAATATCCTGGATCCTGGCTATGATGTTTCCGGGAGAATGTCCTGAAACAGGTATCAATTCCAGTGTGACACCCCCGAGATCCAGAATGGTTGTGTCTGTGACAATCCGTGCATCCGACAGGTCCGGCACTGTGTCAATGGGGGGGCGGCCGGGGGTGATTCCCCTGTGCAGAAGGCCTTTGGACATGAAGGCATCTTCTGCCAGCATCAAAGGACCGGCCTTGGGGTGGGTGATAAATTCCCTGGCACCTGCCCCTGCCAGCACCACGGCATCCGGAAAGCGGGCCATCAGGCCGGGAAGCCCTGTGGCATGGTCTGAATGGGGGTGGCTCATAATCAGATAATCAGGTGTCACCCCCAATGCTTCCAGCTGAGAGATAACCGCATCTGTTATGCCTGAGATGCCGGTTTCAAACAGGGCGGTTTCATTGTCGCCTGTAACCAGGAACAGGTTGATAAAATAATTTCCCAGCACAGTGACTCGGCTGGACAGGGGCATGGGAAAGCCTGTCTCATGGTTGTCAGCTGTTGCCGGCGGTTTTTTCATAACATATCAATCCGCACTGCAGGCAGCGGTCAGCCTCGTTACGGGCATTTTTTTCAGAAAAACCGGTGGAGGCGGCATCAGCCCTGCCAG
>JAABSB010000038.1 GCA_011390615.1 Desulfotignum sp.
CTTTGTTTTTGAAGTCACCAATCTTCATGTGGCAGGATATATCTATACCCCGGAAAACAATGTTGAAACCAGTGATGCCATTGACAGCCCATAATATACTGCCCCGGTAATTCCATAAAACACAAACGGCCGGACTCAATGTCCGGCCGTTTGTGTTGCAATACCATTTTCTTGTGGACCATGCACTTGACTCCTGCAGGCGCACCATATAATGTCGGGATACTGGCAATGGATAAAGCAGCTGAATTTTTTACGAAAATCAGCACGGGTGCTGCACTGCCAGTGTAATTGTATGTAACCATTCGAAAACCCGGACACCAGAATAATGAATATTGCGCATGACCCATTGGCTGCCGGTGCAGAAACCAGCAGCATCACTTTTACAGATCTGGTCCAAGACAATACATTCGGACAGATATTTACAAAGGACCCTTTTGTCTTCAAAGACCAGCATGCATTGTTCCGGCATTTGGATCAGCAGGAATACAGGGATGCCGCCGGTTTTTTTTTTCAGGCTGCTGTATCCGGCGGACCAGCCCCGGATCTGTTGTCATGCATGATCCGTCTGTCCCGATGGCTGGCAGAAAAACCGGCATCCATGGTATTCGGAATCACTGCCGGTCTGGATCCATCCCGGGAACCGGTTGGGAAAAACCAGCTGACCGGGTGGCAGGAAAACGGGTTGAAGCTGATCAACTGGCAATGTGCGCCAGACCTGGCAAAGATACCGGATCACCTGTTGTGGCCGATTTCCAGGCAGGGAATATGGAACCATGTGACAGTCCCGGCATCTATGGAGAATACAACTGCCGGGCCTGTTGTGAAATTTATCATGGACAATCCCCATATTGTGCATTCATATGATATTCCCGAAAATGTCGGGCCGGTTGCCAGCGCCTATGATATGGCAACCCCCCTGCCGGGCAGGCAGGCCTGGGAACTTCTGGGAACGCCTGCCCGACTGCTGGCATGTCTGGCAAGATTCCCTGTGGATCACCTGATTCGGCTGCGGTACAATGGCAATGATTTATTTACCCTGGGCCGGGATATTGCCTATCATTTTACACCCCCGGCAGATCTGCCGAAAGGATATCTGGACATGGTCTGCGCCATGGTGGCGGCAGGAGGATCCGTGGACTTGGCCCATGTCCGTACCAACCTTGAAAAAGCCTATCTGATCGGATATGCTGTGGAAAATGGGGTGCTGGTGGGAAACTCCTGCCTGAAACATCCTAGAAAAGCCTTGACAGACCGGCTGATAACAGCAACAGGCGTGGATTTTTCCGGGTTTGTGGAAAGAGGATACACCTCGGTGCGGCCTGAATACCGGGCCCTGGGCGTGGGCAGAAAACTGCTTGAGGGGTTGACCAGAAGGGCCCGCAAATACAGGGTGTTTTCCATTATTGACGAAGACAACCTGGCCACACAGAAAATTGCCCTTCGAAACAATACCCGAAAAATTACAACATATTTCAGTGAAAAGGCAGGTAAACACATGGGCATATGGATGCCGGCACACATGATCTCCCCTTTGGAAATCCCGAAAGACAGCAGCCTGTGAATATCGGAATTCTCACGGTGCACGGGTTCGGGTTTCATCCCAATGGCCGGCTGCAGACAGCTGCCAGAACAGCCGGCCACAGGATCCAGCTCATCAATCCATACCAGCTGATCTGTTCTCTGGAAAACCAGAATTCCAGCATCGGAGGACTTTTGCGCGACAACGTCTCCTTCGGGGCGATGCCCGGCACCAAACCGGCTGGCAAACCAGATGATTTATTGAAAAGCGCTGTTTCCGATGATTTGCCGGATGTGGTGATGCCCCGCCAGGGGTCGCCCATGGGGGAATACGGGTTTGTGGTGCTGCGCCAGTTACAGGCAATGGGCATCCTTCTGGTGAATGGATTACAAGGAGTGACCATTGCCCGGCACCAGTTTATCACCCTCCAGACTCTGTCTGCGGCAGGGATTCGGGTGCCGGATTCCTGTTTTGTCACCATGTCTGACAGTTTTTTTGCTGCTGTTGACCAGTTGGGCGGGTACCCGGTCATTGTCAAACAGCCCTCTGGCATGGGGGGTGAGGGGGTGGTGAAAATCGATGACAGATCCGGGGCAAAAACCTGTGTTGCAAACATGCTTGATCCGGTAAAGGGGCTGGTGGTGCAGCGTTTTTTTCCACCCAAAGCAAGGGTGGATGCCCGAATCCTTGTGATCGGAGGAAGGGTGGCCGCTGCCATGCAGCTGATACCGGCACCAAATGATTTCAGGACCAATATCCATCAAAATGGACAGGCCAAAGGCTTTGAGCCGCCCAAAGCGTGGGCGGACATGGCTGTTTCAGCCGCCAGGGCCTGCTCCCTGGATATTGCCGGCATTGATATGATGGTGGAAAAAGCGGGCCTTCCCCATGTGGTGGAGGTGAATTATTCACCAGGCTTCAGGGGATTGGAAGCTGTCACTGGAAAAGATATTGCCAAAAAAATCATTACCCATGTGCTGTCGAAGGCAGAAAAATTTCAATCAGGTGTGACAAAAAAAAGCCTATGAAAATCACCGATATACAACTGACACAGGACAGCGATTTTGCCATTGCGTCTGCCAGGGTCAGTTTTGAACAAAGCGATCATCCTGACAAGCATGTCTATGTCAAAACCCCGAAGGCATATGCCCGGGGCTTTGACGCTAACCCGGATGCATTCCTGGTGGGGTGTCTGCTGCCGGCCCTGCATCTGAAAGAAAAACGCATTTTTGTGGAGGGCGCTGTCTGTCCGTTTCTTAAAGAAGGCGTGCATGTGGCCATGCATATTCTGTCCCACTGGACCCAGGGGCGGTATGTTCCCATTCCAGTAGAATCCGGTACCCGAAAACACCAGAATCCGCCGGCACAACCCAGGGCGGGCATGGTCATGTCCGGCGGTATGGATTCTCTGGCTGCCCTGCGCCAAAACCGGCTGCATTATCCTGATACCCACCCGGCATATGTCCGGGACAGTTTTTTTCTCCATGGATTCGACATCGGCGGGGTCCAGGAGAGGGGGGCAAAGCTGCATGTGTTCGACCGGGCCCTGACTGCGGCATCCTGCATCACTCGGGATGCCGGCACAACGCTTGTGCCGGTGTACACCAATATCCGCCATTTGTGCGATGAGCGGGACCTGTGGCTGGACAGTTTCTTTGGGGCGGTGCTGGCTGCCATGGCCCATAATTTCAGCAGCCGCATCAATCTGATGTTCATCGCCTCATCCTATGATATCCCCAACCTGCATCCCTGCGGCTCCCACCCGTTGCTGGATCCGGAATACTCCAGCTATGGCATGAGAATCCGTCACAGGGATTATGAGATGTCCCGGCTGGAAAAGATCCAAATCGTCTCTGAATGGGATACGGCATTTCAAAATTTTCGGGTCTGTCTGGCCAATGTTCCGGATTTGCTCAACTGCGGCAGATGTGAAAAATGTGTGCGCACCATGACAGAGCTTACCGCACTGGGGCTGCTGCACAAGACCCGGGCGTTTGCAGCAGATGAAGTCCTTGCCGAAGACATATCCCGGTTTGATATCACCATCCGGGTCAGGCCGCCTTTTTACCGCCCCCTGATCCCGCTGCTCAGAAAACAGGGAAGGGATGATCTGGCTGATACCATTGCAACCCTGCTGGATGGATCGGGCAGCTGAGAAATGCAGTGAAAGGCATTTTCCCCTTCTGTTTTCTTTTTTCAGATTTTCCGGAATTTCAGCACTCTTTTTCCTGAACCAAAGAATGCAGGTGCCTGATCCGCCGGCTGAGAACCGAACAGATCTGCAGGGCGATGCGGGGAAATTCCATGGCGGTTTCCTTGAATTCCTGTTTGTGGAGAATGAGAAACCGGCAGGGGGCCATGGTCCGGATGGTGGCGGACCTGGGGGAATCATCGATCAAAGCCATTTCTCCAAAAGCGCTGCCGGAACTCATCTGGTCAATGTGTTCCTCTTTGCCGTTTTCCTTTTCCATGACCACGGACACCTTGCCGTCAATGATCAGGAAAACGGTTTCGCCGACACTGTTCTGTTTGATGACATCCTTATCCTGCGCATATGCCATTTCTTCTGTGACACTGGCAATGGCTGCCAGTTCTGATGCACCCAAACCTGAAAATATTTCGATTTCCTTTAAAAGCAGTATTTTTTCACCCAGCGTTATTTTTGGGGAGGAGTCCTCTTTGCTGGTTTTCGAAGATTTTTTGTTTCTGTTCCAGATCATGTCCACTTCCTTTAAAATATGCGGGTTATCAGATTTTTTCAGATCTTTGAGCAGGGCATCACTGATGGAGATATCTGCTGTTTCCCGTAAAATTCCCAGCCCCATAATCACATCCACCCAGTCTTCAGAGGACAAAAGATCTGATACCACCTGTTTCCCCTCCCGTTCAAATGTGGGTATTTTTGTAAGCTTTTTACCCTCTGTCAAAGCCATTGCAGGGTTCGGGCTTTCCAGAAGCGGCAGCATGGCATTGAAGGTTTTCTTGTCTAAAGCATCATTGAGCAGTTCAATGGCATTGGCCCGCTGCCGGGTATCGGCGGAAAAGATGCCCTGCCAGGCGGATTTCATCCTTTCGGTCTGGTCATGGATGGCCAGTACCCGGAGAATGTTTTCCAGCACCATCTCCTTTTTTTCCACAAGATGTTCCATGGCAAGGTCCCGCATCCCGCTTTTGGGAAGGTTTTCCAGAGACTGGGCCATGGCCAGACAGCCATAGGATCTGGCAATCTGTTTTTTGGCGAACATCAGTACATCAAATTCTTTGATATCCAGGGTTTCCAGCAGTCTAAAAAGCCCCCGCCTGATCCGGGTGGAAGGCAGCCCCAGAGATTCCACCAGCAGGGAATTGTTCTGAAATTCTGCGGTTTTTATTTTTTCCAGGGCAAAGTCATGGATGGCATCCGAAGGGTCCCCCAGCAGAAGAACCGCTTTTTTCAGAGCGGCGTCATCAGCAATATCAAGGGCATCCAGTGCAGCCATGCGCACATCCTTTTGTTCATGGTGGAGAAAGGAAACAGCCACTGCATGTCCTGCCCGGGTCTCCAGCCGGGACAGGGCCCTGATGATATCCGGGATGACCGGATCTGTATCCGGTTCTTTGCGCATGGCCTGCAGCCTGGGGATATATTCCTTACGTCCGCTCAATCCGGCACAGATGATACCGGATTTCCGGTATGCTATAACGCTTCGGGACAGCCAGTCATCGATGCATTTTGCGAGGGATTCCGGTTGGCCGGCATACCGGCATGCACAGGCAAATCCCCTGACAACCGGGTGAGAACTGTCCACATATCCGGAGAAATCAGACGGGTTTACAGCATGAATACCATGCCGGATGATAAGCTTTAAGATGGCGATGGTGGTTTCATGGCGATGGGGGGACAGATATGGGACCAGCGCCCGGGCAGCCTCTGGTCCGGATGCAGGGGTGATCATTTTGATAAGGCCCACCTGGGTATCTTCATCCTGGTTGTCCAGGTTTCTGAGGATCAGCTGGTCCAGGCGATCGGCGGAAAAATTTTTCAACAGCCTGGCATACCAGAGTGCATCAGGGCCCCGGGCATCCAGAAACGATTTTTCCAGGTCTGCCAGGGTTTTTTCCTGGTTAAATATCTGTCCCAGTTCTTTTTGGTCAAGGCTTTTGATATCCAGCAGGTTTCTGGAAATCATGTCCAGTAAAATCTTTGAATACCTGGCCTTGAGCACAAACGGGGCTGCCACCCAGGCGATGAGAAATGGCAGGGCCACAAGGGTCAGGTACCTTGGATGAAAAAAGGGGGTGGAAACAAGGATTAGTGCAGACCCTGTGAACAGGGCCAGCCTGACAACAGTGCCCCGTAAAAAAGGGCGGATCATGTCCCGGTAGGATTCAGGAAACAGACCGATGAGAATACTGTTGGCAGGGCCGTTAATGGTGGTGCGGATGATGTTGGTGGACATCTTGGCATACATGGCTGAAAATACGTCAAACCGCAGCAGAAATGCCATAAATGCCAGCATATAGTTAAAAGGGTGGAACATGAGGGCCACGGGCATTCCCCACCGGCCGTAAATACGTCCCACAAACAGCAGAATAATCAGGCTGACAATGTAGAGTACCCCTCTGAAGTTACCGAAAAACTGGATCATGGCGCTTTCCGAGGCAAATTGTTCGTTTACAGCATAATTGAACTGGTAGTTCATGATGGGAATGAGCACATTGGGCATGAATGTCAGAACCAGGACAATTTTTACCAGGATGGAATCCTTTACCAAAGGGTAGACCCGTTTGATTTCTTCGATCATGGGAGGCCTTTTTTTGCCGGATGTCCCGGTTTTTTCGGAAAATATCAAGGTGGCGTAACTGCGCCCCATGGCCTGTATCATCAATGCGCCGATGATGGTTGTGACCAGATACAGATACAGCAGATTGTCCATGCTGAACAGGCCGGCAAAATACGGGGTGCCGAAACTGCCTAAGATGAGTCCGATGACACCCCCGGCTGTGAGCAGGGGAAACAGCCGTTTGGACTGGCGGGTGTTGAACAGATCATTGCACATGTTCCAGAACAAAAGGGCCTGGAGCAGTTCAAACTGGCTTTTGAGCATGAACAAAAGGGGGTAGAGCAGGTCGATGCCAAAAGGGATGAGCAGCCGGATCACCGTGACAATGGTGCCTGAGAAAATGAAGATATAAGACAGCAGTTTTGCCCCCGGGGTTTTGCTTAAAAAAGCTGTCAGCAGTCCGGTGACAAAAAAGGTGGCCACTGCATTGAGCATATTGACCATGGGCAGAAATTCCACCCCGTACCGTTTTAAAAAAGCGGTTTCCGCATAGTTGTTGAGGATGATGCCGGAGCTGCGGATGATAAACAAAAGGGCGGCTGTCCATAAAAAAAGACTGATTTCCTCTTCATAAATTTTGAGAAGATCCAGCAGCTTTGCGCGCATCAATCTGTCTCACGGACCAGTCTGAATCCAGTGGTCTGGAACCGGGCGCCGGGATGGGCATAGGTGCGGTTGGCGCTTCTGAGGAACTGGCCATACTTGTACCAGCTGCCGCCCCGGCGCACCCTGGGCCTGGAAGAGAAAAGATCATAGGTGTTGACCCCGGGGGTGCGTATGTCATCGGTATATGTATCTGCACACCATTCCCAGACATTGCCGTGCATATCATAAAATCCCCATGGATTGGGAGCAAAGGAACCCACAGGAGCAGGCCCACCTACAGGCAGCCCCGCAGACCGGTAATACGCACAGCAATCGCATAATTTTTTTGGGTTGTTGGCATACATGGCCCTGGAACAGTCAATATCATTTCCCCAGCTGTATGCGGTGGTGGTGCCGGCCCTGCAGGCATATTCCCATTCCGCTTCAGAAGGCAGCCGGTATTGCGCCCTGCCTGTTTTATTAAGTTTTCTGATAAATTTCTGGACATCATAAAATGATACCCGGGTCACCGGTGTCTGGTCAGATCCTTCCCGCCTGATAAACCAGCTTTTTCCCATCACCGCCCACCATTGTTCCAGGGTTACTTCTTTTTGCTGGAGATAAAAGGATTTTTTGATGTGAATCTGGTGCTGTGTTTCATTGCTTGTCCGGTGTTCTTCAGTTTCAGGGCTTCCCATGAGAAATGTGCCGGGAGCCACCCGGATAAAGGTCATGCCCAGCTGATTTGTGATCTGTTTTTCTTCGCTAACAGCAGCCTGGGTTGTACAGATCAGACAGAAAAAAAGGAACCAGGCCCACCATTTTACCGGTATTATGCCATCAAAGGATACAGCTTGTCCGCGCAGTTTGTTTTCCATTATTGAAAATCCCTGAAGGTATCATTTTTACAAAAACCGGCAGTGAAAACTATATGCATTATCCAAATACTTTTTTAAGATCTTGTCAAGGAAAAAGCCTTGGCCGACAGGTCAACCGAATGGAAATGTCAGGCCCCTGCTTCCGCCATCCATTTTCTGATGACAGCCCGGTCTTTTTCTTCCATGGCAGTGACATGCAGCTGACAGTGGTGGCTGCCGCGTACCGTTTCCATGGCAGTGCATTTGGCATAGATATCGCCGAAACAATGGGCCTCCAGGCAGAAATCAAAATTGAGCCTCACATCTGTCAGCGGTGCAACAGGGCTGGTGGTCCGGATATGGATCTGGGTTTCATCCATGGAAAGGGTGGTGCCGGCTATGGGGATGGATGCAAGTTTTTTGTCCTGTATAACCCAGCAATGCACCGGTATCTGGATGTCCAGCAGCAGACCCGGGGCAGCAGGCACATCCAGGGCAATTGTCTTACCATCCATCTCAATGGCACTTACTGCATAAAAAACAAGGGGTTTTTTCATGCCTTTCATCATCATGGTTTTCGGGGGATCGGTTTTAATGGCAGTATGGACCGCTTTGCAGGTGGATTCGCCGATGAGCACCTGGCCGCCAATACTGTTGGATTCGATCCTGGCTGCCCGGTTGACTGTTTCACCGACAATGCCGTATTTCA
This sequence comes from Desulfotignum sp., assembly GCA_011390615.1. Lineage (GTDB taxonomy): Bacteria > Desulfobacterota > Desulfobacteria > Desulfobacterales > Desulfobacteraceae > Desulfotignum. Next base: position 8,494 of record JAABSB010000038.1, read on the forward strand.
TGCGCAGCTCTGATCCGATATTTCCCACAATCACACTGCCTGTATTGATGCCGATACCCATTTCAAGTGCTGGATATCCTTCTTTTGTGATCTCTTTGTTGAGGTGGACCAGACAGTTCTGCATTTTCAGGGCACAGGCAACGGCCCGTTCCGGATCATTTTCATGGGGTTCAGGGGCGCCGAACACCGCAAGGATAGCATCCCCGATGATTTCATCAATAATGCCGTCATATGCCAGGATGATGGCAGACATTTGTTTCAGGTACCGGTTGAGCAGCTGCACCATCTCTTCAGGGTCCCGCGATTCCGAAAGGCTGGTAAATCCCCGCAGATCCGCCATGAGCACGGTGACAGTTCTGCGGGCACCCCCGATCTGCCGGCCTTTTTTGGAGGAAAGAATCTCTTCCACCACTTTTTGTGAAAGATACCGCCCAAAGGTTTCCTTGATAAAATTTACCAGATGGAGCCGCTCGTCCGATACCTTTATTATACGTTTGAGCATGTCTGCCCTGGAGGTGACAATGGTTGTTATCTCATCCGGGGTGTCCGGGGGCAGGTCTATGGCATCTGCCCTGGAAAAATCTTTTTCCATCTCCTTGTTGGCACGGGCGATACGTTCCAGAGGGTCAATGATTTTTTTTGTGAGAAACTGTTTCAGGCTCACCACCATGAAGACAACAATAATGGCCACCAGCACAATAATTCTTACAGCATACCAGAAAAGATCAGCAGGTCCGGCACCTTCAGCCAGCCAGCGGTAAACAAGGGAGTATACCAGAAGGACAGCCTCAATAAAAAGGATCCGCCAGAAAACCCCCATCACCAGGATTTCACGGACCCCGTTATTTCTGCTGTTTTTCCTGAACATCATCGGGTCTCCCAATGGGGGTTTGGCAATCAATTATCAGGCTTCATCGCACCATTCTTGCCTGTGTTGTATTTATTCAGGATAACCATCCGGGTTTTGTTGTCAATACAGCTGCATTGCCCGGAAAAAGCCGGGTAGAGAGGTGACAGCTATGCCGCCTGTCCCTTGTTCAGATTTTTGTATCCCTGGAGTGTGATGCCCTTTGCTTCGCAGTACTTTTTAATGATCCGGGCGGCACGCAGGTTCAGGCCCTGCTGTTCCGGATTGACCCGTACATTGAATCCGCAGTTAAATGGTCCGAGCCGGATACTGTTTTCAACCCCGTCATAGGTGTCGTAAATTTTGGTATAGGGATGGGCAAACAACCAGCGCAATTGCAGGGTTGTGACCGTGTGTGCAGACAGGTTTTTCATGAATCCTTCCAGATCACGCAGATCCTGCTCCACTAGGTTGTTCCACCCCAAAATGACATTGGCATTGACCTTGAAACCGGTTTTTGTGCAAAATTCCAGGGTTTTTATCACCTCATCCATGCGGGTGCCCTTGTTCAGGTATTGCCACATGCGGTCTGAAGGAAATTCAATGCCAAATCCCAGTGTGCAGTCCGGGATCCGGCCCTTTATCATGGATACAGCCGCTTCCATGGCCCGGGTTTCCGCAGCTGCTGCCCGCATGAAAAACCGGTATTCCATATCCGGGCGCACAGGCAGAACAGGCAGAATATTTCTGATATGTTCCGGTGTAATGGATCCTGTGTTGAGCCGGACAATCTTATGTCCGGTGTAATTCAGGTCAGTAAAAGCCAGATCCAGCACCTTGCGTTTCCTGAAATGTTCAGAAGCGTGCTGGGCAATGGAGCAAAACGGACATTTTTTCCAATAGCACTGGTTTTCAAGGGTGTAGGAAAAATAGATCCGGCTGTTTTCCGGGATCTGTTCGGGTACTTCCAGATGCCATCTGCCGGAAAATTCAGGCACCCCGAACAGGGATTCAACGCTTTGGCCGGTCAACACCAGATTGGACGGCAGGGGCTGTTCCACCTTGAAATGCACGGAATGCCATCCCGGTGCTGCAGCATGCCGTTCCGATGCCACCGGCCCGCCCACAATAAAATGGATGTCCGGATACTGGACTGCCCACAGGTATGCCTGGTACAACTGGTTCACGTAACTGGCACTCACATAAACCGTTCCTTTTTGAATGGGCAGGGAAATGGGAAGATATGTACTTTCATCATACCATTGGTCAGTATCCTGTTCCAGGGGAATCCATAAAAAATCCCCTTTGCTGCGGCACAGGTCAAAGGTGTCTGAAAATCCGTTGCACAGGTCAAACCATCCGCTGCCGGTCCGGCCGTAAAATTGAACAAAAAGGGTATCTTTCATTTTATCCTTTCATGTCTTTGCTTTTTGGGAAAAACCATTTCAAATCAGGAGAATACACCAATCTGTGAAATTTGTCTTGTGTTTCATTGCATTCAGCAGGGTAATCGTCTAAAGATGCAGCGTCCCCTGATTGCCACAGCCCCCTGCATGTGCCGTGTGACAGGGCAGTCAGATGACAGTTCCGGGCAGGTCACACGGCACGCGCAGGGAAGGGGATCACGCCGTTGCACCGGGTGCGATTACATCGGCGGCCTTTGTTAAATTTGGGTAAGGGTTTGACAATTGGGCCGACTTGTCTTACAAGTATCAGACGCGAAAAAAAAATTAATCCGTACAGGCAGACACCCGGAGGTCTTGAACACGTATCATGGAAATTGCATTTTTAATGGATGATTTGCGGCAGATCGACCCGGTCTGGGATACCACTGCCCACATCATGTATGAGTGCAACCAGCGGGGCCATGAGGTGTATTTTCTTGAACCCCATGATATCTATGTCCGGAAAAATGAAGTGGTGGCAAGAATGCGCCGTATCTCCGTGCCAAAAGACCATTCCATCCAGGCTTACTGGACGGACCTCCTCCATTGTCTGGACAAAGAGGAATTGATATTTGAAACAGTGACAGACCTGGATGTTCTGTTTTTGAGAAAAAATCCACCCATCAATTATGAGGTACTGGAGTTTTTGGGACCGGTGAGCGACAATGTGTTTCTGGTAAACAATACCCTGGGCCAGCTCAACGGCAGCAGCAAAGCCTATATTCTCAATTTTCCGGATATTATCCCAGAAACCCATGTGTCAAGGGATCCTTACCGTCTGAAGAAGATCATTGATGATTTCGGCGGTGCCATGGTCATCAAACCCCTGCATGGCCACGGGGGCCACGGGGTGATCAAGGTCAGCAACCAGGACCAGGAAAATCTCAATTCCCTGATCAACTACTATGTCAAGGCGGGCAAACCCTATCCTGAGCGCCGGCCCATCATGGTTCAGGAATATTTACAACAGGTCAGGGAAGAGGGGGATGTGCGTATCCTTCTGCTGGATGGCGAAATCCTGGGTGCCATGGGACGCAGATCCGTGTCAGGAGATTTCCGTACCAATGTCCACGCCGGTGCCCTGGCCTTCAGGCACGAGATTACGCCGGCCCAAAAAGCCCTTTGCCGGCGCATTAAACCAAAATTGTTACAAGACGGCCTGTATTTTGTGGGTATTGATATCATAGGAGATAAGCTGGTGGAAGTCAATTGTGTCAGTCCCGGAGGAATCCCGCGGATCAACCAATTCAACAGCCAGAAACTTGAAAAACGTGTGGTGGACTTTATTGAGGAGAAAATCAGTGCAGCAAATTCAGAAAACAAAAAAGAACCGATCCAGCAGGTGGTTTAAACCGGTATGCAGACTGCTGCTGCCGGTCGTTTTTTTGATGGTGATAACAGGGGGTCTGTTGTCATGCCAGAAATCCGAAGAGAGCGTTTTTTTAAAAATAGGGCTGCCTGAAGAACCCCGGTCCCTGAATATCTGGCTTGCCACCGATGGCAACTCCCGCAATATCCTGTCACAAATCTATCAACCCTTGTTCCACCGCCATCCACAGACCCTGGAAATTATTCCCTGGCTGGCAGAAGAAGATGCGGTATTTGATGAAAAAGCCCTGACCTATACCGTAAAACTGCGGAAAGCCAAATGGTCTGACGGATCCGATTTTACCAGTGAGGATGTGCTGTTTACCAAACAGCTGTTTTTTGATTTCAAAATTCCCCGGTACTACAGCAAATGGAAACTCATTGAAAAAGTGGAGGCCCCTGATGCCCATACCGTGGTATTTTATTTAAAACAGCCTTCCGCGATTTTCATGTCCCGTATCATGACCGCCCCCATGGTATCAAAAAAAGAGTGGGAGCAGGTGGCCAAAGATGCCCTGTTAACGGAAAAGCCCCTGCGCGCACTTCAGGATTATCAGGTGGAAAAACCCCTGGGAACAGGTCCTTTCATACTCCATGAATACCAGAAAGGCGCCTATCTCCACATGACAAAAAATCCCCATTTTTTCGGGCAGGGCAAAACCATAGCCGGCCTTGATCTTGGGCCTTATGTGGACAATCTTTTGTTTAATATTTACGGCACTTCTGATGTGGCCATCCTTGCTTTGAAAAAAGGGGATATCGATTATTACTGGTGGGATGTACAGCCCGGCTATATCAAGGATCTGGAAGAAAACACCGGCATAGACCTGCATTTTAACAAAAAAAGCGCCCTTTACTACCTGGGGTTCAATCTGCGCCGGCCCCCTTTTGATGATAAAATCCTGCGCCAGGCAGTGGCAACGGTGGTGAACAAACAATTTATTCTCAACCGTATACTCCAGGATTACGGCACCCCCATGCACTCCATTATACCGTCTGGAAACCATTTCTGGCATAATCCTGATGTAAAAAAATACGGTGACGGCATGGATGAAACACAGCGGATCACCGCTGCCTGGAACATGCTCAAATCTGCCGGATATTCCTGGAAAGAGCCGCCGGTGAATGCGGATGGTTCCTTGGCCAGGCCTTCGGACATTATTCTTCCCTCAGGGGAAAACATGGAGAAATTTGTGATTCTCACCCCGCCGGCAGATTATGACCCCAAGCGTGCCTTTGCCGGCACCATGATCCAGGAATGGCTCAGAAAGCTTGGCCTGCCTGCCTTTGCCAGGCCCATGTCCTTTAATTCCCTGCTGGAAACCGTCAAGGGAAAACATGATTTTGATGCCTTTGTTCTGGGATACGGCAAACTGAATCTGGACCCTGATTACCTGGCAGCCTTTTTTTCCTCTGAAAATGACAATCCCAGGGACTGGAACATGAGCGGATACAGAAATGAGGCATTTGACACCCTGGCCAGAGAGCAGCGGCTGGTGGTAAATGTTGATAAACGCCGGCAGATGATCTTCAAAATGCAGGAAATGATTTTAGAAGATGTGCCCTATTATCCCTTATACAATCCCCATATCATTGAGGCCACCGTGAACAAGCGGTTTACAGGCTGGGTGGAAAAGGTGAACGGCATCGGCAGTATCTGGTCGCTGTGCATGGTCAAACCGGTAAAATAGATACGCAAAATCTGTGGGATAAAATGAGAAAACCCGGTTATATTCTGGTAAAATTGGTGGAAGTTGCCGTTATCTTTTTTATTATTCTGACCGTGCTGTTCTTTTTATTCAGATTATCTCCGGGAGATCCCATGTCCAAGATGGTGGATCCCATGCTCACCCCTGAAGACATGGCCCATCTCATTGAGCAGATGGGTCTGGACAGGCCTTTGTGGGAGCAATATGTTATTTATGTTAAAAATTTTGTAACCGGCAGTTTCGGCTTTTCGTTTCATTACGGGGAACCGGTTTCCCATATTATTGTGGACAAGCTCAAATGGACCATCCTTTTGTTTACCACATCCACGATCCTGGCGGCATTTGTTGGGATATTTCTGGGTAAGATTGCCGCCTGGCATAAAGGTTCCCGCCTGGACAATGTCATGTCCATTTCCGCCCTTGTGTGCTACACCCTGTTTATTCCCTGGTTTGCCCTGCTTTTGCTGTGGATTCTGGGATTCAAGCTGGGACTGTTTCCTCTGGGCGGGGTACTGACCCCTTCTTTGTGGGTGGGAAATGCCTCCTTGTTTATCCGGATTCTGGATGTGCTTCATCACCTGATGCTGCCGCTGATGACCCTGTTTATTATCAACCTGGGCTCTTATCTGCTGCTGATGCGTTCATCCATGCTGTCGGTTCTCAGGGAAGACTATATTATAACGGCCCGGGCAAAAGGGCTGAGTGAAAAGGTGATCCGCAACAAACATGCTGCCCAGAATGCCGCTCTGCCCGTAATAACCTCTGTGGGCCTTTCCCTTGCTTTTTCCATTAACGGCGGTGCCCTGACAGAGCAGATTTTCACCTGGCCCGGCATTGGCAAAGAATTGATATTTGCGGTGAGCAACAATGACTATCCCCTGGCCCAGGCCTGTTTTCTGCTCATCGCCCTGGTGGTGCTGGTGGCAAACCTGATTGTGGATCTGTTGTATGCCTGGCTGGATCCCAGGATTACATATTAGTAAAAAAAGGATGTGCCTGTGCTGAACAAGTATTCTCTGCAGCGGTTTTACAAAGGATGGCAGATTTTTATTGAAAATCCTCTGGGCAAAACCGGTGTCATCATCCTGGTGGTATTCATGTTCATGGCCATTGCCTCTTTTTTTGTGCCCCTTATCGGGCCCATGTATGATCCCATGACCGGCATCGATCCGGATATCAGGGTTTCCACAGGCCCCAGTCTTACCCACTGGCTGGGCACTGACAATGTGGGCCGTGATCTTTTTGCCCAGCTTCTGGAAGGGGCAAAGGTGGCATTTATTGTGGGGCTTTCCGCAGCATTTTTCAGTATTGTCATCGGCACCCTTGTCGGGATGGTGGCCGGTTATGCCGGTGGACTGCTGGATGCCTTTCTCATGCGCACGGCAGATATCATCATGGTGCTGCCCTCCCTGGTGATCCTGCTGATTTTGGCTTCTTTGTTCGGCCAGTTCAACATCTGGATCATTGTGTTCATCATTGCCATCATGCGGTGGCCTGCCGTATCCCGGGTTATCCGGTCCCAGACCCTGTCATTGAAACACCGGCCGTTTATCGAGGCGTCCCGGGTGGCCGGGGCCTCGCATCTGCGTATTATTTTCCGGCATATCATGCCCAATGTCCTGCCCCTGGCCTTTTTGTATATGACCTTCCGGGTGACTGCCGCCATCCTGGTGGAAGCGGCATTGTCCTTTCTGGGATTCGGCGATCCCAGCCAGGTGAGCTGGGGCATGATGCTCCAGTGGGTCTGGAAATCGGGTCATATGTTCCAGGCCCCCTACTGGCTGATACCGCCGGGGGTATGTATCTCATTATTGACCCTGGCCTTTTACATGCTGGGCCGGGCCATGGACGAGGTGCTGGATCCCCGGTTGCGGAAGGAGGGGCAGGCCTGAGCCCATGACACTTTTATCTGTAAAGGACCTGAGCATCGGATACCAGACCAAAAAAGGGCTGCTCAAGGCGGTGGACAATATCAGTTTCGATCTTGAAAAAGGCAGGCCTTTAGGATTTGTGGGAGAATCCGGCTGCGGCAAGACCACCATCGGCATGGCTTTGATGGGGCTTCTTCCGGACAATGCCGTGATCCTGGGAGGCAGTATCCAGTTCCAGGGAGAAGATCTGGTAAGCCTGACTGAAAAGCAGTGGCGCAGGGTACGGGGGGCCAAAATCGCCATGATATTCCAGGCGGCCATGAATGCACTCAATCCGGTGCACCGGGTGGATGAACAGATCAAAGAGGCCATCATCACCCACCAGCCCGACATGTCTGATGCAGATCTGTCTGACCGGTTGCATGCATTGTTTGATCTGGTGGATATCCCGGCGGCGCGCATGAAAGATTATCCCCATGAATATTCAGGGGGCATGAAACAGCGGGTGATCATCGCCATGGCCCTGGCCTGTGATCCGGATCTTATTATCGCGGATGAACCCACCACTGCCCTGGATGTCATTGTCCAGGACCAGATTCTCAGGGAAATCAAAAAAGTGCAGGAAAAAACCCACGCCGGTCTGATTTTCATCTCCCATGACATTGCGGTGGTGGCATCGGTCTGTGATGAAATCTGTGTGATGTACGCCGGCCAGATTGTGGAAACAGGCACCAGAAAAGAGGTGTTCAGGTCTCCCCGGCATCCTTACACCCGCAGCCTCCTGGGCTCTTATCTGTCGTTGGACAATATCAATGATATCGTGATTCCGGATATGCAGGAATCCCCGGATCTTTTATTGGACATCGGGTCCTGCCGGTTTGCCGACAATTGCAAGGTGTGTTCTGGAGCCTGTAGAAAACAGGCCCCGGGCTGGGTACAGATTTCTTCCACCCACAAGGCATTTTGCTGTGAACCCGACGTTATCCGAGGTGGTCATGGGAAAGGCTGATCTGAAAAAAACGCTGCTGGTTGAAATGAAGGGCGTGACCAAAACCTATTTTCCCAGAAAAACATTTTTTTCCAGGCAAAAGAACCGGGTCCTGGCTTTGAACAGCATCGATCTTGGTATTGAAACAGGGGAAATCTTCGGGCTGGTGGGGCAGAGCGGGAGCGGCAAAACCACCACCGGCAGGCTGCTGGTGCGACTGGAGCAGCCCACTGCCGGTGACATTCTGTTCAACAAAACACCCATCAGCGGTTTTAAAGGATCTGCCTTAAAAGCATACCGCTCCCGGGTCCAGATGATTTTTCAGGACCCCTACCAGAGCCTGAACCCCCATCTGTCCATTGCAGAAACCGTGATGGAGCCTTTGATTGTCCAAAAGATCGGAACCCCTGAAACCCGATCGCAAAAGGTGATCCACACCCTTGAAACCGTGGGGCTGTCTCCGGGAAAAGCGTTTTACAACCGGTATCCCCACCAGCTTTCCGGTGGTCAGCGCCAGCGGGTGGCCATTGCCAGGGCCATAGTGGTGGAGCCGGAATTTATCGTGGCGGATGAACCCACTTCCATGCTGGATGCCACCATTGCCATTCAGTTGTTCAAGCTGCTCCAGGAAATCAAAGAAACCTTTGGCATGACCTTTTTGTTCATCACCCATAACCTGGCGGCTGCCAGATACCTGTGCGACAGGATTGCGGTTATCCACGAAGGCCATATTGTGGAGATCAACACAGCAGACAACATCATCCGGCACCCGGAACATCCCTATACCAAACAACTGATAAAAGTGCAGCCCGGGTTCAAATACGGCAGATAATTTTTGGAGAGCAATTTCTAAAAACACCTTGTCTTGTCTTTACTGGATTCCATGATCTATATCTGCTGCTTTGATCACATTTCCTGCTGCCATTTTTTTTATGAAATCTAATGCGGTATTTTCATCTTGTGTGATTGCCATGACATCCTGGCAGCTGAATATGCTGTCTCTCAGAATGTCCATGACATCGGCCTGCTGTTTGTCGATAAAAACCTGATGATCACGGTTTTCAGACATATTGGCAACCATGAATTCACCCTGTTTCTTGAAAGCATGGTGCATCAAGCGTTGGCGGACCAAAAATTTTTCAAAAACAAATGCTGCCCCTTTTATGTCAGCACCGGACCTGGCTGCTGAAATTATGTCCAGGCATCCGTTAAATTTTTTCCGGTTTTTTATCTCTTTGTTCAATTGGCCATAACGTTCAAGAATGCGTAATTTTTTTTCATGTGTCATTCCCCCGGGGTCATCAAAAGCCAGAGATGCTATTCGCCCATGCAGGGGCTGATTGTCTGTGCCGCTCTCTTTGATTCGTAAACCATATTTGTGCGGGTTTTTTCCCATGTCAGAGGTTGGTGTCAACGTGAAAATGCCGGCTTTAAACTGGGTGAAAATATCCGTATACTCCCTGCAGAACGCCAGTGTTTCAAGTTCCTGATCATAGGTGGCGCCGGGGGTGCCGACGATAACATTCAGATGGTTGTTCTTGAGTGATGCGCTGCGCAGATTTTCGAAAAACCGTTTGATAATTTTTTTGTCGTATCCTTTGTTGAGTGTCTGTAATATACAGGCATTTGCCGATTCCATACCTACGGTACAGCTGAACCCGCTCATTTCCATTGATTGTAATATCTTTGTGGTAAACCCCTCATCAACCCGTAAAAAAGAATGCCAGGAAATATTCAGATTGTTGTCTAACAAGGCAGTTGCAATCTCATTGGCATGTTTGGGATGTATTGCCTCAGCCAGCATGCGGAAATTTGTAAATTTCAGGCTGTGATAATACTGTATGTCGGCAATGATGTCATTGACCGGCCTTGGCCGGTATATTTTGTCTTTGTGAAGATTGATGTAATCACAAAATGCACATTTTTTCCAATAACATCCGGTTGACTGGGTGACAGGGATGGGGGTGTTTTTTGAAAAATACCCCATATTTTCCTTTTGGAATCTATTGTGGGTGTGTACCGCTTTATCTTTTTGATGGCGGGCAGCAGCAGATGGGTCTGTACTTTTGTTCAGTGCATTCCGCAAGATCACGTTTTTTGTACCATCAAGCGCCTGACCCTGCAGTTTATACCGTAATAACCGCAGCAAAGGCATTTCCCCGTCATATGTAACAAACGCATCCACAGGTGCTGTTTTTATCACCTCTTTCAGATATGTTTCAGACAGCAGGGTAATGATCGGGCCGCCAAAACAAATATGCACATCCTGCATCTTTTTTTTGATTTCACTGGCCAGTATCATTGCAGGAAGAAACTGCTGGGCAAAAGGGATGGAAAATCCAATGACCGGTATCTGTTTATCGATGATGGAACGCTGTATTTCCTCATTTAAAAGGTCTTTGATGAGGATGGCTTCTGGACAGGAGAAAAAAGTCTTTATGTCTTCTGAATCCGGAATATTTGTGTTGTAAAAAAGGCCGAAATATTTTTTAAACAGGTCAATGAATATCCTTGTATAGCGAATGCCGCAATTTTCCATATCCATCAGGTTTTTTATGTGATGGTGATCTGAATGGATGCGCCGTCCATACAAAAGTCTGGCAAATGATCTCAAACTTGCGGCATATACGTCTTTTTCTTTTTGTGAATGAAGACCTGATTTTTCCAGCCTGGCCCTGTTTGACGCAGCGGTTTTTATTTCTTTGTCCAGAAAAAAAGGACTGGTAAGTTTACCCAGCGCAATGATATTCAAATCCAATGGCCTTGCAGAAAACCCATTGCTGTTGATAAATGAAGACAAAAAATGGGGTGCAGGATAGACCCGGGCTATGCGGTCCATGGGCGGGGGAAAAATAATGACGGCATCTGGATTCTTCATGGCATGCTTTCCTTATCTTTTATAAACCGGTCAGCAACGGGATCATATGCTGCGGGATGCGCCTGGATAAACAGGTTGACATCTTGGATGCGGCGGTCAAAAACCAGGCCTGTGACATAGAACCTGAACCAATCAAAAAAGTCATCGGTATCATGTGAAAGCAGGTGTTGTACATCTGTTTTCCGGGCGGTTTGTCCATAGCGGTGTGCCAGTCGGTCCGCCTCCGGTTTGATCAGATGTGCGATGATGGTTTTTTTGTCTTCCTGGTCTGCCAGAAAATTTCGGGCCGCCTGTAAAAAGAATGATACCGCGCAGGTACAAGATTGTTCCACTATAGATTTGTTGCAAAAATCCAGATGGGCACCAATTTTCTGACGGTACAGCCGCTGTTGTTCCTGTGTCAGATCATGGTATCTGCCATGGGGGAAAAATTGTTTTTTCAGCCCCGAAACAATTGACCGCGTCATGTGTTTGCGCTGGATCCGTGCAGGTTCCTGAAAGATGGTGAAATATTCTTTAAGATTGCGCATGCCCGGGGGTGACAGATCCATGGACCCGTTGTCCAGCAGCAAAGTCTCCACCTGGACATCCAGCAGCTTGGACAGGTAAAAAGGGGTGTTTTCCTGCCCCACCACTTCCAGGGGTTTGAAATAGTCTTTCAGCAGGGCCTGGCGGCCGATTTTTTTTACCGGGAAAGCCATTGTTTTCCGGGTCACCGGCACCTTTTTGTGGCCCATGGGATGCAGGGCACAGGTAAAGGTCGGGATGATGATAAAGGCCCCTTCCGGGGTGATTTCCGTACCATAGGCATCTGTGATGGAGGATTTCACCGTGGTAAAATCCTCATCCAGTCCTGCCGGTATGAGCAGGTCATCTGAGTCATGCTGCTTGGCAAAGGTTATGCCGGTTTGCTTTTCCAGGGCAATGATGCGTTCCCGGTTAGCATCTGTCACGCTCACGGACAGGGCGATATCCCGGTGTACCAGTGTTTGTAATACCTTCTGTCCGGCCTTCGGTACCTTGGTCAAAAGACTGAAACGGGCAGCGCTGCCCACGGGTGTCAGAAGATCTGCCAGGGTACGGTTGCCGTCCTGCCAGTCCAGGGGATCTGATGCACCGTACAGGGCGGTGTCCGTGTTGCGCTGCCTCAGAAGCTGTTCTATGATCTGTTCGGCGGCACCGTATGAAAAATGAGACCTGATGCCGGGCAGGGCCCATTCATTGCACCGCCGGCAGAAATGGGAGCATCCGGAGGTGAGCTGTACGGTAACTGCGTTTTTAAATAACAGATCCATCTGCCAGGGCAGCAGGTCTACACGGGTATGCCAGTCTGGATAAGATACATGGTGCACTGCACGACACCGAAATTTTACAACATCTGCCAGCAGGGTTTTCAGCGCCTGAAAAGGCCCTGTAAGACCAACCCGGGGGGAGGTTACAAAGGGTTTGAAGCGCAGAAAGGCAGTCTGTATCTGCCGCAGCAGTTTTTCCCGGGTTTCCCCCGGTTCCGGCAGGCTCTGCTCCGCCGCATCCAAAATCATAAGAAAGGCGGTGCGGGATTTTTGGACATCCCGCCGGTATATTGCGGCCAGAAACCGGTTTTTAAGGGTTTCCAAAGGTATTTCATTGTCTTTGACATATATCATGGTGATTGGTTTGCAGGCCGGCATCTTTTTTTTTATGAACACACAAAAAAACAGGGGGGTGCCGTATGTCACCCCCCTGTTGTAATAACCATCCTGTGGTCATGTGATGCAGGATGTCACGGCATCAGTACATCAGCCATTTACCTCTTCTTTTACGGTGGTGGCCAGTTTATATAAAATGGTGAGTACCAGAAACCCTGCGGCATATACCCCCAGGGTGATGATGATTTCCTGGAGGGTAGGGGCGTATTCGGTCACATGGTGCAGCGGTGAGGGCACAAATCCACCGGAGATCATGCCCAGGCCTTTGTCGATCCATGCACCGATAAAAATCATGGCACAGGCCACCGGCAGCAGGATATAATTGCTGCGCAGTCTGGGGATGAGCAGGAAAACCGCACCAACGGCCATGAGGATAAACCCGCTCCACATCCAGGGCACCAGGGCGTTATATCCGTGGTATCCGAACAGCAGGTACTGGATATGGGATTTATGTCCGGGAATGCCGGAATAGAACACCACAAACACCTCGCACAAAAAGAAAAACAGATTGGCGATAACGGCATAACATGCGATCTTGGACAGGGTCTGCATGGCTTCCCAGCCTGGATCGAATTTGGTGAATCTTCTGATGATATAGCATAAAATGATCAAAAAAGCAGGGCCGGCCGCAAAAGCGGAGGCCAGAAACCGGGGCGCCAGGATGGCGGTGAGCCAGAATCCCCTGCCGGGCAGGCCGCAGTACAGATAAGCTGTGACCGTATGAATACCGATGGCAAAGGGAATGGACAGGTATATCAGCGGTTTTGTCCATGCCGGCGGTGTGACCTGGTTCCGCTCCGCTTCCAGCACTTTCCATCCGATGACAATGTTCAAGAACAGATACCCGTTCAAAACGATCATGTCATAAAACAGCATGGAATGCGGGGTGGGGTACAGCAGCACATTGAGCATGCGCACCGGCTGGCCCAGGTCCACAATGATGAACAACAGACACATGATCAGGCAGGCCACAGCCAGAAATTCCCCCAGGATGGTGATCCTGTGGAATTTTTCATAATCATGCAGGTAATAGGGAATGACCACCATAACCCCCCCGGCAGCCACCCCCACCAGAAAGGTGAAGTTGGCAATATAAAACCCCCAGGAGACATCACGGCTCATACCTGTGATCATCAGGCCGTTGAAAAACTGATCCAGATAGGCAATTTTTCCAATCCCGATCACGATCAGCAGAAAGATGATCCACAACCAGTAATTTCTATTTCCTTTGACAGCTATTTCAAGCATATGTGCCTCTCTTATACGATATAGTAAACAGAGGGTTCCGTACCCAGGGACTGCTTACGTCGGATTGAATAATTTTCCCTGAGAAGTTTCCTGATTTCTGATGCAGGATCTTCCAGATCTCCCACCACAATGGCGCCTTCAGAGGCTTCCACACAATGGGGCT
>JAABSB010000039.1 GCA_011390615.1 Desulfotignum sp.
CAACCGGTTTTTGAACCTGATCACCATTGTGACCATTTCGTTGTCCATCCTTGTGGTGTCGTTGTTTCTTTTGTTTTTTGAAAATGCCAGCCGGGTGATCGAAGGGTGGAACCAGGGGGGCCGGGCCATGATTTATCTGGAACCCGCCTTTTCCCGGGAGATGCTGCCGGATCTTGAAGCCCGGATCAAAAGCTTAGGGGCGGTGGAAGAGATGCGCTTTATTTCAAAATCCCGGGCACTGGAGCGGTTAAAAAATGAAATGGCCGGTAATACCGGTTTTTTTGAAACCCTGAAGGAGAATCCTTTGCCCCATGCATTGGAGATCCGGATGAAAACCCATGGTGATATAGAACAGATGACGGCCTTTGCCAAAAAAATTGCAGCACTTGAGATGGTGGAAAGCGTGGAATACGGCCAGGGGTGGCTGGCAAGATTTTTGAAAATTTTTTCTTTGTTCCGGATCACCGGGTATGCCATGTGCGGGCTGTTTTTGTTGATCGCCCTTTTTATTACAGCCAATACCGTGCGCCTGGCATTTTATTCCCGGCGGCTTGAAATCGAGATAATGCGGCTGGTGGGGGCCACCGAAGGGTTTATTAAGACCCCTTTTTATGTGGAAGGACTGTTCCAGGGGTTTTTGGGTGGTGTTTTGGGGCTTTTCATTCTTTTGGCAGCCTTTTTTGCGGTGTCATCGGGCATATCCCAGAATCTAAGCGCCTATGTGTACCTTGATATCCGGTTTTTGTCTGTCAAGGCCATGGGGATCATCATTCTGGCCAGTACATTTTTGGGGTGGTTTGGATGCTATCTTTCCTTAAAGCAGATTTTAAAATAACCCTGGTGTGGGTATGGCTGATTCTGCTGGGGCCGGTGGTTTCAGCGGCTGCACCACCGGTTGTTTACCATGGTACGGTCACTGCTGCCAGACTCAATGTCCGGTCAGAACCCTCCCAGGATGCCGCGGTGGTGATGGTTCTGGAAAAGGGGACCCGGGTAGATGTGACAGCAGTCAAAGACGGTATCGGCGGGTGGGTGACAATTCAGCATAAAAATATTCAGGGATATGTCAGGAACCGCCCTATATATATAACGCTTCAGGCTGTCAGCCCTGCAGAAAAAAAAAAATCATCTGATACACTGAAACCTGATTCCCGGATACAGGAAAAAAAACAGGCCATTGAAACCCGTATCATTGCAGAAGAAGAGCAGATTGACCAGTTCAGCAAAAAAGAGATTCAAATCATCGAAGGATTGAATCAGATTGATTATACATTGAACCAGGCCCGGATCAGGGCAGATGCCCTGGCCAAAGAAAACCGGCATCTGAAAAAAAGCATTGCCGCCATCCAGTCGGACAGGCAGCAACTGGCCGAGCAGATCCAGGAAAACCAGGTGTATGCCGGAGAGCGGCTTTGTGCACTTTACCGCATGCACAATATCGGCAGCCTGGACATGATGGGGATGCCTGCCTCAGTATTTGATTTTTTTGTTTCCCAGAATGCCATGAAACGGATTGTTTTGTCTGATTTTAAGGCCATAGGGAACCAGATTCAAGATCTTGCAAAATTTCAAACACTTGCGGCCCAACTGGCGGAACAAAAAGAGGCAAAGGCAAAACTGGAGCAGGATCTGGCACTTCAGATCCGTATCAAGGAAAAGGAAAGCCGGAAAAAAGAGGCCATTCTTGATGAGATCCGGCAGAAAAAAGCACTGTCCCAGGCTGCGGTGGCATCTTTGAAGGATGCATCCATGCGCCTTGATGCCAAAATGTCTGCCATTGGAAAACAGGCCCCCTCTTCAATGGTGGGTACTGTATTTTCCCGGTTAAAAGGCCGCCTGCCCACACCTGTTAAAGGAAAAATTGTGTCCCGGTTCGGCCCGTCACGATCAGGAAATTACAATTCCTTCACTTTTCAGAGCGGAATTGATATAAAGGTGGAACGGGGGGAACCTGTCCGGTCTGTTTTCAAGGGTGAGGTCATATTTTCCGAATGGCTGAAAGGATATGGCAATCTTTTGATCATAGATCATGGGGAAAATTACTATACATTGTATGCCCATGTGCAGGAGTTTTTCAAGCAGAAGGGTGAAAAAGTGGATACTGGTGAAGTGATCGCCACAGCAGGTGATACCGGTTCCATAAAAGGACTTTGTCTGCATTTTGAAGTCAGACACCACGGCAAACCGATGGATCCCCTGAAATGGTTAAAAAAAGGAGCATAGAACATATGATAGTGCGATCGTTTTACACCCGGTGCCTGTGCACAGCAGTTTTGGTCCTGGTGCTGGCCATGTCCGGCGGAATACCGGTTTGTGCTGAGACAGGTACAACCTACAAATCCCTGAAATTATTTGTTGAAGTCTTGGAAGAACTGGAAAAAAATTATGTGGATGAAGTGGATGCTGACACACTTATCCACAATGCCATTAAAGGCATGGTGGAAAATCTGGACCCCCATTCCAGTTTCATGCCCCCCGAAGCCTTTGATGACCTTCAGGATGAAACCAAGGGGGAATTTTCCGGTATCGGGATAGTGATCACCATGAAAGACGGTATTTTGACCGTGGTATCTCCCATTGAAGGAACCCCTGCCTATAAAGCCGGCATTTTTGCCGGGGATATCATTGTGAAAATTGATGATGAATCCACCAAAGGCATGGCATTGTGGGAGGCGGTGAGCAAAATGCGGGGCCCCAGGCATGAAGAGGTGGTCATTACCATTATCCGGGAGAATGAACCTGCACCCCTGGTCTTTTCTTTAAAGCGGGACCTGATTCCCATGACCAGTGTGCGATCAGCCATGCTCAAGCCAGGATACGGGTACCTGCGGATAACCAATTTCAGGATGAATACCCATGAAGAGATTGCAGAGCATCTGGAAAAAATGCAATCAGATGAAAACCCTATCAAAGGGCTTGTCATTGACCTGCGGGATAATCCCGGCGGACTTCTGGACCAGGCTATCAAAATTTCCGATATTTTTCTGGACCAGGGCGTGATTGTTTCCATCAAGGGACGCGAGGAAAAAAATACCCAGGAATACAAAGCCCGTTCCGGCAAAGAAGACCAGAAGTATCCTATTGTGGTGTTGATCAACGGCGGGTCTGCATCAGCTTCTGAGATTGTGGCCGGCGCATTGCAGGACCATTCCAGGGCGCTGATTTTGGGTACCCCCTCTTTTGGCAAAGGATCGGTGCAGACTGTCCGTCCATTGAAAGACGGATACGGTCTCAAATATACCATTGCCCGGTATTATACACCCAGCGGCAGATCCATTCAGGCCAAGGGGATCCAGCCGGACATTGCAGTGCCCCATGCCACCCTTGAAAAAGAAACAAAAAAGCCGTCAGCTTTTGACCGGATGCTCAAGGAAAAAGATTTGCAGAACAGCCTGAGGCCGGAAGAGTCAGATGACAGCCGCATGGATGCGGTTCCTCCGGAACCTTCCAGTCAATCCCGGCAGCAGCAGGAAACCGAACAGCTCCACCAGGATGCCCAGGTGAGAAGAGCCCTTGATATCCTGATAAGCTATGGAGTCTTTAATAAAGTAAATGGCAATTAAAAAAAAGGGCGCCAAAAAACCGGCGCCCAAAAAACCGGCACCCAAAAAAACGGCACCCGGAAAAACACCATCCAGAACAAAAAAAAGCAGCAGTCCCAAAAAAAAGGATGGTTCAAAAAAAAAAGTTGATGTGCCGTCGGAATTGAAAAAAGTTGTGATCGGGATTCTGGTTCTGGTTGCTGTGTGCCTCACAGGCGCCATGCTGGCGGATATTTTTATCCGCAGGCCTGCCCAGCCGCCTGAAAAAAACCAGAAAGTTGCCGGTAAACCTGCTGTAAAGCCGGATTCCCGCAAATCAGAGGGCATGGATTTACCGCCCCCTGTTTATGAAGATATCAGCGACCTGCCGCCCAAAAAACCCCAGCCCGGCCTTATGGAAAAAAACGGACATCCCATTGTATATGAGGTGTTCGAGGGTCTGGATGACATCCAGAAACACCCTTCCGCCTCCCGGCCGCTGCCGGAAGATGGCACCATCAGAATAGCCCTGATTATTGATGACATCGGATATGACAAAAAGATAGCCATGGCCCTGCACACACTGGAGCCCAATATCAGTTTTTCCGTGCTGCCCTGGTCACCATTCGGCCGGGTCATCTCCAGAATGCTGGCTGACAGAGGCGCGGAAATCATGCTGCATCTGCCAATGGAACCAATGGAATATCCATCGGTGAATCCAGGCCCGGGCGCCCTGCTCACCAGCATGCCCCCTGATATGCTGATTGCACAGCTGGAAAAGAACCTGAAAGAGGTCCCCGGGGTGTCAGGTGTCAATAACCACATGGGATCCATGTTCACCACCCAGGCCAACCAGATGAATCAGGTATTCACTATCCTGAAAAAAGAAGATCTGTTTTTCATTGATTCCAGAACTGCGAAAAATTCCCAGTGCCGTGCTTCTGCACGCCTGCTTCAGGTCCGGTTTGCCGAACGCGATGTGTTTCTGGACAATGTCCAGGAGGTGGACTATATCACCGGGCAGTTTGCACAGCTCAAAAAAATTGCAAAAAAACACGGGGCTGCCATCGGCATAGGCCACCCGTATCCAGCCACCCTTGAAACCCTGAAGATTGAGCTGCCCAAATTAAAAGGAAAAATTGAGATAATTCCTGCAAGCAGGATGGTGCGGATTCCCGGTTGATGTGCCCGGAGAGGCACCCTCTGGCAAGTGTATTAAAAAATAAAAGCCAATAATTTTTCCTGATTGAAAAACAGGGTATGATATTCCCAAACAATATACGGAGACGACATGCAGCAGATTTGGAAACAGCCCCTTGACATGAAACCCTTTGAAACGATCATCGATAAAACCATTGTGGGCCATATGGGTATTGAATTTACAAAATTCGGACCTGATTTTATCTGCGCCACCATGCCGGTGGACCACCGTACAGTCCAGCCCATGGGCATTCTCCATGGCGGGGCATCTGTTGTGCTTGCTGAAACACTGGGCAGTGTGGCCTCTTTTCTGGCCCTGGATTCGGATCATTATTCCGTGGGTCTTGAAATATCAGCCAATCATCTCAAGCAGGTACGCACAGGCATAGTGACCGGCACGGTGCGGCCCGTTCACCTGGGACGTACCACCCATGTCTGGGACATCACCATAGAAAATGCAGCCGGAGAAAAGGTCTGTGTGTCCAGATTGACCATGGCAGTGATGCCGGTGACAGGCAGGGACCTCTGATAACGGGGCTGTCGTTTTCCGGTTTCAGGCGTTGCCTGCAGGGCACTCCTGCATGATTTTTTCCCGACAGGGGATTCTTCAGGCAAGCATGTCCTGGATTCGGTCAAAATTCTTACCAATGGCCCCGGGATGGTGGGCGTCAGATCCCATGACCAGTGCAATTTTTTTTTTCTGTGCGCTTTTCACAATCCAGGGAGATGGGTAGGGAATTCCAATGGGATGTGCCATGGCACCCATGTTGATTTCCAGTTTCATTTTCTGATCCCTGACAGCATCCAGGGTGTCTTCCACCAATTTTCGGTACCAGGCATCTGTTTCATTGAAAAAACGGTTTTGGATATTGTATTTTTTCAATACATCCAGGTGCCCCACTATATCAAACCACCCGGTCTGAACCGCTTCCTGCAGGGTCTGGTAATATGCCCGGCAAAGGGATCTGATATCCTTGTTGAAATTTTTATCCAGGCAGGTGTGAAATTCATCCCCATTGCCGTTGACCAGGCAGGGAGTGCTTCCCACAACCAAGGTGTGGACTGATGCAATGGTGAGATCCCATTCCATGGATGCGATGGATGCAAGCCAGTCTTTGTGTCCCGGGATATATTCGATTTCCAGGCCTGTTTTCACGGCCATTCTGCCGTCATAAGCACGCTTTACCCGGGTTATCTCTTTGCGGTATGCAGTCAGCTGCTCCATTTTCATAGCATACCGGGTGTCAAAGGGCAAAGGCACATGGTCTGTGATGGCAATAGTGGTAAACCCTTTTTCAAATGCAGCTTCAGCCATTGCAGCGATTGTGGCGCAGCCGTCAGAATAGGTGGAGTGCATGTGGGTGTCACTGAACAGATCAAGGGACATGGGAAACGTCCTTATACGCGATGAGCGCGTTCAAAAAACCTGATCATCACGTTATAATAATTGGTGATGGCATAATGGGCCGGGTATTTCATGGGGGGGCATCCTATCATACCTGTGTGGGATTTTCACTAGATTCCTGTTACATTGATTTGATTTTTTTAAAACAACGAAGATCACGAAGGAAGGGCATCTTTATGCTTTTCGTGTTAAAATGGATGGATTGACGGTTAGAATGAATTCACCGTGAGGGTTAGACGTCACAGGTTTGTTTGTAGCGTAACAGGTTTTGGTATTTGTTCTTGACAGACCGGTATTTTGTAAGTAAGTTTTACTCACCTTTTGTGATCCGCAATTCCATGCAAGGAAGCAGCCGTATGAAACCTGTGAGCAAAACCAGTCCCCCTGGCAGAATTAAAATCATGACATCTTTTTCCACCCTGATGGGTACAAAAGATTTTCAGTCCATTACCATTGCTGAAATTGCGAAAAATGCCGGGGTGACAGAAGGGCTGATCTACAAGTACTTCAAGGATAAAAAAGACCTGCTCTACCAGGTGCTGTGCCAGCATTTTGCAGGTTTTTTATCTCTTGTCCAGGACAGGACAGCAGCAGAAAACAGCTGTATTGCAAAGCTGGAGGCCATTGTTTCAGCCAGTCTTGAAAGCTACAACCAGAACCGGGTGTTTGCCAGAATCCTGCTGCTGGAGGTGCGCAACTCTCCGGCGTATTTTGATTCCTGTGCCTACGCCATGGTGAAAAAATACAGCAGGCTTATCCGGGAGATTGTCTGTGACGGGATTGCAAAAAAAGAACTCAAACCGGATACTGATCCGTTTTTATTGCAGAAAGTCATTCTTGGGGCCATTGAGCATACCTGTCTGAAGCAGGTGATATTTGACAGGGAACTCGATGTGCAGGCCGCATCCAGCGGTATTATAAACATTGTATCTTACGGGGTAAAAAAATAATGGGTGCCATTGATATTGAAGCGGTCCTGGCAAAGGCTGCAAAGAAAAAACAAAAACACATAACAGAAGCTGATGCCAAACAAATTTTCAGGGCCATGGGCATGCCGGTGGTCAAGGAATATCAGGCAAAAACACCGGAAGATGCTGCCCGGGCAGCGGCGGTATCAGGATTTCCCGTGGTTCTCAAGGGCATGGGTGCAGCGGTTTTGCATAAAACAGAAGCAGATCTGGTGCACCTGGGGCTGACCACAAAAGGCCAGGTCATGGCAGCGGCCGGGAAAATGACGGCCCGTGCAGGCAATGCTTTGGAAGGGTTTCTGGTGCAGCCCATGGTTCAGGGAAAACGCGAACTTGTTGCCGGGATGTTCCGGGACCCCCAGTTCGGGCCGGTGATCATGTTCGGCTTAGGGGGGATATTCACCGAAGTCCTGGCAGACATTGTCTTTAAGATTGCGCCCCTGGATGAGGCGGACATGGATGATATGTTGACATCCTTTGCCGGTGCCGGGCTGCTCCGGGCCTTCAGAGGAGAGGCCCCCTGTGATATCCAGGCAATAAAGGCCGTATTAAAAGGACTTTCCGATCTGGCAGTCACCTGGCCTCAGATCAGAGAAATTGATATCAATCCGCTGATTATCCAGCCTGACGGTGCGCCTGTGGCAGTGGACGGCCTCATCATCACCGGCCTCCCTGCCAGGGAAAACGGGTTGTCCCCCCGCATTGATCTGAAAAAACTGGGGGCGTGTTTCTATCCGGAATCCATTGCTTTTGTGGGGGCATCTGCTTCACCGGGCAAGTGGGGGCATATGCTGCCTTCCAACACCCTGTCCCGGGATTATAAGGGAAAGGTGTATCTGGTGAATCACAAAGGCGGGATCATCATGGGCAGGCAGGTGTACCGGTCTGTAACCGACATACCCGGAGATGTGGACCTGGCTGTGGTCACGGTGCCGGCCCGGCATGTCATGGACCTGATTCCGGAACTTGGGGCCAAAAAGGTTAAAGGGATGCTGCTCATCACTTCCGGGTTCCGGGAAGTGGGAGACCAGGGGGCAGCATTGGAAAAAGAAGTGGTGGAGCAGGCACGAAAAGCCGGTATCCTGATTCTGGGGCCCAATACCATGGGCATGTGCAATCCCCATGCAGATATCTACTGCAGTGCTGCCCATGCATATCCCATCCCCGGATCCACTGCCCTGGTGAGCCAGTCCGGTAACATGGGTACCCAGCTTCTGGCCTTTGCCGAGCAGCAGGGTATCGGCATCCGGGCCTTTTCCGGATCTGGAAATGAGCCCATGGTTACCATTGAGGACTATATGGAAGCCTTTGAAACAGATGCCCTTACCCGCACCGTGGTCCTGTATATTGAAAGTGTCAAGGACGGCCGGCGGTTTTTCAACAGCGCTAGACGGGTATCCAGAAAAAAACCGGTGGTGGTGCTTAAGGGCGGCCGCACTAAACAGGGGGAGCAGGCTGCCGCCAGTCATACCGGTGCCATGGCATCCAATGCCCGGGTATTTGATGCTGCCTGCCGCCAGGCCGGCATCATCCAGGTGGACCAGCCCATGGAACTGCTGGACCTGTCTGCAGTTTTTTCATCTTTGCCCCTGCCCCAGGGCAACCGGGTGGCCATCATGACCTTAGGAGGCGGCTGGGGGGTGATTGCCACGGACTTGTGCGCGGAATACGGGCTTGTGGTACCCCCGCTGTCAGAAGATATCATAGACCGTCTGAATGCTGTTCTTCCGGACTTCTGGAGCCATGGGAACCCTGTGGACCTGGTGGGGGAAGGTGATCCTGAGGTCCCAAGGGCATGCCTGGAGGCGCTGCTCAAATGGGATGGGTGTGATGCGGTTATTCATCTGGGGATCCATGGCAAACGGGTTCTGGTTAATAATATGGCCAAATCCATTGCCAAAACAGACCCATCCATTTCCAAAGAACAGGTGGCAGCCTTTAAACAAGTAATACTGGAATTTGAAGAAGCCTATACACGGTATGTGGTGGAGATGACACAAAAATACAATAAGCCTGTTTTGGGGGTCAGCCTGCTCACCGATGCCCTCAGCCAGACCCTGTACCGGTATGATGATATGGCGTATAAAGGGGTGTTTTTCCCATCACCGGAACGTGCGGTAAAAGCGTTGTCCAGTATGCACCATTACCAGCAGTGGTGCCGGATCCGGACAAACCAGGGTTGAAACTTGGCCGGTTTTATTCTAATGTATCCTGAGATGTCTGGAACCAATAACTGGAGGAAAAAGGTCATGGAACCGCAGGTTACCGTATCAACACTGATGAAAATGAAACAGGAAGGCAAAAAAATCACCGCGCTGACTGCCTATGATTTTCCGTTTGCACGGATGCTGGATCAGGCAGGTATCGATTCTGTTCTGGTGGGAGATTCCCTGGGAATGGTGGTCCAGGGCAAACCAAACACTTTGTCCGTGACCATGGATGAAATTATCTACCATACTGCCATGGTTTCCCGGGGATGTTCCCGGGCCCTGGTGGTGGGGGATATGCCATTCATGTCTTACCAGGGTTCTCTGGATGCAGCCGTGGAAAATGCCGGCCGGTTTTTAAAGGAAGCAGGTGCTGCTGCAGTCAAGCTGGAGGGCGGGGCTGATGTCTGCCCGGTGATAACGGCTGTGGCCAAAGCCGGCATACCTGTCCAGGCCCATATCGGCCTGACCCCCCAGTCGGTTCACCAGATGGGCGGATTCAAGGTGCAAAGAGATGAAAAGCGGCTGCTCAAAGATGCCCGGGATGTGGAGGCAGCAGGTGCCTTTTCAGTTGTCCTGGAGGGAATCCCGTCCCCCATATCCCAAAAAATAACCCAGGCCCTGACAATACCCACCATAGGTATTGGTGCCGGCGCCCATTGCGACGGACAGATTCTGGTGCTCCATGACATGCTGGGTATCAATGACCGGTTTTTGCCCAAATTTGTGAAAAAATACGCAGACCTGGCAGCTGAGGCAAAAAAAGGGCTGGCAGGCTATGTTGATGAGGTGCGGCAGGGCAGTTTCCCATCGGATGCATATGAATACAAATAAGGCACCAAAAAAATTTTGTGTTATCGGATGCGGCCGTGTGGGAATTCATCTGGCAGTGCACCTTGCCGGTCAGGGATATCGGCCGGCCGCTTTTTCCAGCAGAACCTGTACTTCGGCCCAAAATGCCGCTTTTCATGCAGGAAGGGGAAAAGTTTTTGAGAACGCGGCCGATGCGGCAGGAAGCTGTGAACTGATTTTTATCACCACCCCGGATATCTGCATTGCCCCGGTATGTGACCTGATAGCAGCAGACGGTGGGTTCAATGAAAACAGCGTGGTGTTTCATCTGTCCGGGGCCCTGTCTTCAGACATTCTGGCATCGGCCCGGAAAGCCGGGGCTGAAACAGGTTCACTGCATCCCCTGCAGGCGTTTGCCCCGTATGAGCCTGGCCAGGCATCTCCTTTTACAGGTATCAACATGTCCGTTGAAGGCACTTCCGGGGCAGCATCCCTGGGGAAAAAAATTGCGGCGGCATTGCAGGCCCGGGCCTTTACCATTCCCACCGATGCCAAGATTCTTTACCATGCCGCTGCAGTAGTGGCTTCCAACTATCTGGTCACCCTGGAACATATTGCCCTGACCCTGCTGGCACAGACCGGCCTGGAACAGGCCCGGGCCTATGAGATCCTGGCACCACTGATCCAGGGAACCCTGGGCAACATCGCATCCAAAGGAAGCGTGGATGCCCTGACCGGGCCGGTGGTCCGGGGTGATGTGGCTGTCATAGCCCGCCACCTGGCAGATATTGACAAAAAAATGCCGCAGTTTTCAGGCGTATACCGGCTGCTGGGGCAGCATACTCTGGATATTGCCAGGATGAGAAAGGATTTTCCCACGGAGGCTGACCAGGAGATTTCTGATCTGCTGAAAAATAATTCCTAGATAAAACAGCGCCTGTAACGCGATGTTCAAGTTTTTGTGTATGGTTTCTGGAAAACGTAGAAATCGGGGGCAGGCTTGCGTTAATGGCAAAGATAATGCCATTAACGCAAATCCCTCACAAGTCCGTAAGGCAGCGGCAGGAAGACTGGCGGCCAATGGTGTTTATATTTTTATAAGTTCCAGCGGAGGCTGGCCTTCGGCTTCCAGAGTCTTATTGGCCTGCTCCAGCAGGGATTTGCTGGAGATCACAGAGATGCCGGTATTTTGGCTGTCCAGGTCAAAATACCTTCTGGCAATGCTCTGGATCCCTTGTTTGTCCAGCTTGAGCAGCTCATCCTTGAACTGCTGCCGTATTTCGTTGGTGAGTTTGGCAATATTTCGGTAAAAGGCTTTCATGGCAGCAGGGCCGGGGGTTTCCGGCCGGTCAATATCTGCGCAGACCTGGAGAATGGCTTCCTTGACATCTGTCTGGGTGTAATCGCCTTTCATGATAAAGTCACATGCCCGGGAATAGACATCCAGGGTTCTTGTGATATGGGGATCACGGTAGGAGCCAAAGGAAAAGATGCCTTCTTCTGTATTATAGATGGCAAATCCGCCGTAAGCACCGCCTTTTTCTCTGATTTCTCTGTGCAGAAACAAAGATCGCAGAATTTTGCTGATCACAGCCAGGCCCGGGGAGTCTTCATGGGTAATGCCCACGGCTTTAAAGGATTGGCCCACAAAGGAAACCGCTGTGTTGGTATACCACCCGTCCCTGGGCAGTCTGGTCTTTCTGGGGATGTCCGGGGTGAAAAAAGCAGGCCTGGAACCGTTGACCAGGGCGTTCATAATGCTGCCGACAGCTGCATCAGCCTGGCGGATGGCATCCGGGTTTCCGATGACAGCGGGCTTGAAATTGTCTTTTCGCAGCATGCTGGCAGCCATGGCATCCAGGTTGGCAGTAAGTGTCTTCAAAATCGTTTCGGCGGTGTCCGGATCAGTCAGATTTTCTGTCATTTTTTTGATGGTTTTATACTGGGCAATGCCGTGCCACAGCTCATTGATATGGGATGCCATTGACAGATGGCGCGATGAAAGGGAAATGGCATACCTGTGGCCGGTTGATACAATGGCGGCTTCCATGCCGGCCTGGTACTGGAGCAGCAGGTTTTTGATGCGGTCCAGGTCGGAAAACCCGTAATCCAGAACAAATTCTTTTACAATATCAAACAGGTGCGCCACATTCCGGTCCAGGGCCTTTCCCTGGAGGGCCAGGAAAACATGGGAATCTGCTTCCTTGTTGAAATAGGTGCCGGAAAAAGGTGACAATGTGATCCCGCCGGTAAACAGATCCATTTTTTCAGCCATCTGCACATAGGACTGGCTGCGGGTACCGCTGTTGGTAAAGGCCCTGCAGAAAAACGGGACCAGAGGAAAAAAGGGTATTTCCACATGGCCTGCACCCACAGGACAGGTAAAATAGAGAATACCGGATGTGGCCTTGTCATAGCAGGTGGTGTTGCTGACCTGGTCCAGATGGTCCGGATTGATGATTTCTATACTGGGGGGCACATCTGCTAGCTCCAGGGTGGGTAAAACAGACAGATCTTCGTGTTTTTCCTGGAGTTGTTCGAGGATTTGCGCATCAGTTTTAATTTTTTCAAGGTCATTCCGGGAAAGCTGTTTGTAAATTTTTGCAAGCTCCCTGCGGGTTTTTTCCTGTGTGGTCTCTTCCAGATCCGGGTCTGGTGCCAGGGTGAACAATACCCGGTGGGGGTTGTCGATAAAATAGATCTGCAGTTTTTCTTCCAGGAAACCGCCTTGTGCAATGGCCTGTTTGAGTCGGTCCAGATCCTGGTCAATATTGATGCAGGCCACAGGATCTCCTTCATGTATCAAAGTACCGGCAAAGGAAAGCAGCAGTTTGATTCCGAAAGGATAGGGCGTATTGGTAATCTCCTTGCGGTAAAATTCAATCTGGTGGATGGCGGATGCAACAAGGTCCGGGTCAATTCCTTGTGCAATCAGATTTTTGAGGGTGGCAAAAATAATTTCTTCCACTTTTGGTACGGCATCTTTGGTGATGTCCTTGAGGCCGCACACAAACATGGCATCCCGGTTGTCAGGCTCAAATCCGGAGGCATCCGCCAGGGCGGAACCCAGGTTGGAATCGATCAGGGCTTTCCGCAATGGGGACGCGGAATTTCCCATCAAAATCTGGTCGAGAATTGTGAGTACCAGAACTTCAAAGGAATCTTTGGCATCACAGGTCAGCCAGGCCACACAACCCTGGTATTTTTTTGCCATGTTGTCTGAATCGGCATAGGCATAAAAGTGGGTTTCCTGTCTTGGGGTCTTCCATCGGGGCTGGGGAGGCACAGCAGAGTCCACACTGAGAAAATCAAACCGGCGCAACACTTTTTCGTCAATAAAGGCCAGTGTTTTTTCCAGGGGCAGGCACCCATAGGTATAGAACTGGGCATTGGAAGGGTGATAATAACGGCCGTGAAAAGCCCTGAGATCCTGCCAGGTGAGCCTGGGGATTTCCAGGGGGTCTCCCCCGGAATTGTTGCTGTATGTGGTGTCTGGATACAGGCTTTTGAGCAGGGCCCGCCCCATGACCTGGCTGGGCGAGGACATGGCGCCTTTCATTTCATTGTATACCACGCCTTTGTAGACCAGTTCCGGATCCTGGGCCGGATCCACATCCAGCCGGCATCCCTCCTGTTTGAAACTCAGTTCATCAATTTTGGGAAAAAATGCGGCATCCAGGTACACATCCATAAGGTTGAAGTAATCTTTCTCGTTCTGGGTGGCAAAAGGATACATGGTCCAGTCTGAAGCCGTAAAGGCGTTCATGAATGTGGAAAGACTCCGCTTGATCATGGAAAAAAACGGATCACGGACATTAAAGTTTTTTGATCCGCACAATACCGTGTGCTCCAGTATGTGGGCAACCCCTGTGGAATCGGTGGGCACGGTCCGGAAAATGACACTGAAGGTGTTTTCCTTGTCCTTGTTGGCGATGTGAAAATGCCGGGCACGGGTATTTTTGTGGACCAGCTGGATCATTGTGGCATCAATGATGGGCAGAGGGGTGATATCCTGGACTTCATAATTGTGTATAATCTGTCCCTGCGAAAATGCTGAAGAACTCATATGGATGATTTTCCGGTAGTTTAAGTGGTTGTGTAAATGCCCCGGCGGATCCGTTTGATCCGTCCGATTTTATCCAGTCTGAATATGATATTTCTCAGTTTTTTATCATCAAATCCTGTTGCCGCCTTGATGGTTTTAAAATTTGTACCCTCTGGATGGTTGGCAATAATTTCCAGTACGGCAGCAGAGGCGCTTTTGCGTTTGGCAGGTTGCCCCCCGGTCTGTTTTTTTGATATGGTCTGTTTTTGCTGGATAAGCTGTTCCAGTGCGTCAAGCCTGTTATGCAGGGTGTTTATGTCCTCTTTTGTGGGCATATCCAGGCGCTGCAGCAACATTTTGATAAAGCCTTCCCAGTTGGTACCAATGTCCATGTTATTTGACATGATGCATCTCCTGATCCTAAAATATTTTTTTAATATTCAAAACGCCATACCTATGCAAGATATGCGCATCACTAAAAATATACTGAAAAAGTCTGCCTGCGCGCTTTTCAGTTAAATTACCCTGTGTGCCGGTATTGAATCTTGTGCAATGTTGGCGTATATTATCTTTTTGTATACTTAAAATTACTTCTGAAAATACTGAAAGTCAAGTAGTAATTTTCCATGGGGCAGGAAAAGAAAAGTAAATTGCAGCAGGGCAAAAACCTGCACACTCTGTCCTATAACCCATTTGAAATTTGGATAAACCCTGTGACACATCCAGGACAATTGTTAAAACAGGAAAGTCTTTATGCTGGTAGGGAAATGGGGCAGAACTTTCTCTGTGATCCTTCCACGGCCCGGATGATCGTTGACCGCACCGGGATATCTGCAGACAGCCGGGTATTGGAAATCGGGCCCGGTCTGGGGGCATTGACCATTCCCATTGCAGAAAAAACCCGGCAGGTGATTGTGGTGGAAAAGGACAGACGACTGGCACCAGTTTTGAAAAAAGAGCTGGAAAATCATGGCATCGACTGGGTTGATATCCTTGACCAGGATATTATGAAGACCGACATTCAGGTCCTGGCAAAAGATAAAAAACTTGTGGTCATTTCAAATCTGCCCTATAATATTTCTTCTCAGATCCTGTTTCGGCTCGTACAGGAGCGGGCCTGTATAGAAAAGGCGTTTTTGATGTTCCAGAAAGAACTGGCAGACCGCATCCTGTCACCCCCCGGGAAAAAAGCATACTCCCGGCTCTCTGCCGTTGCCCAGTACGCAGCTAAGATTACATTTGTGGCCAATGTCGGTCCAGCTGCATTTTTTCCCAGACCGGCAGTGGATTCCACGGTTCTAAGATTTGATTTTCATGCGCCGTCAACCGTGTCTTCAGCCACAGAAACCCTTTTGTTTACAGTAATAAAGGCTGCTTTTTCCAAACGGCGCAAATCGTTGAAAAATTCTCTGGTGGGACAGGACCTGGGACTGCAGAAGCATGCCATTGCAAAGGCCCTGGACCAGGCAAAGATTGTTCCTGAAAGACGGGCAGAAACCCTGACAAAAGATGAATTTTTAACCTTGACCCGGTCGGTACAGACTATTTTGGAAAAAAAATTATGACAAATACCATGGTGACCATTGACAATCTTATAGAGATTGTCAGATCAGGCGGGAAAGTTAAGACAGGTGTGGATGTCTACAACGCTAAAGGAACCTTGCTGCTGGAAAAAACCGTTCTTGTGGAAAAGCCCCGGACACTTGAGATCATCAAAGAAAACGGCATCCGGTCTGTGATGGTCAACGCGTCCAATAACGGCGGACTCTGGGATGAAAACGGCAACGAGATCCAGTTTTCCAGCGACAAGACGGTTGATCCTGCCCCCCGTGAAAAAGGTGCGCCTCTGCCCCCTCCTTCTGAACAGGTGCAGTTTTCAGGAGATGTAGGGCAGCGCCTTCAGGAAATTGAGGCCATAAAAAAACAGGCAGCAGTGCAGTACCTGAAGGCCAAAGATTGTATCAAAGCGGCCATCGGGCAGATAAAAGAAAACGATGGCCAGTTTGATATCAATGCCGTGGAGGACCAGGTCCTCCAATTGTCGGATTTTCTGGTGTCCAGGGGCCATCCGTTTTCTTATCTGAACAGGGAGATCTTTTCCTTTGACGATTATCTGTTCAACCATTCCATTAACGTCTGCGCCATAGCAACTGCTGTTGTTCACAGGTTCAATACCCATTTTTCCCGCACTGTGGAGACATTTCTGTCAGAAAACAGCGGCGATATCCCGGGCAATGTGTTCAAGGCAAAAGAAAAAACCGATCACGGATTCAGGTATTATTATCCAGATGAAATTACAGACATGTCTCTGGGGTTTTTCCTTTATGATATCGGCAAGGTGATGATTCCCGAACCGCTGCTCAACAAAACCGGCCGGCTGACCCCCAAAGAATTTGATATGATCAAGCGCCATTCCTATGAATACGGCTCTGAGATACTCGAAAAAAACAATATCCAGAGCGCGGTGCTCAAAAATATTGTTGCCTACCACCATGCTCCGCTGTTCCAGAATGAAGAAGGGTGTTATCCCACTGACAAAGACAGCAGTGATATCCCGTTGTATGTCAAAATCTGCAAGCTGGCAGATATCTATGATGCCATGACCTCCAAACGCAGTTACAAGGAGGCCTTGAACCAGATTTCCGCTGTTACAGAGGTGTTTCGCACATATGTGAAAAAAAACACCATGCTGCAGTTTATCCTCCACGCATTCGTCAAAAGCATCGGTATTTATCCGCCGGGCAGCATTGTGTTTCTGAAAAACCGCCAGATGGCCTATGTGCTGGAAAGCAAAGGACCGCTGGTATTGCCTTTTACAGATACCAGCGGCAAAACACTGCAACGCAGTTCAGATCCGGTGGATCTGAGAGAACAGGGTGCAGATCCCATGCTGGCCATTGACAGTTCCCGGAGTATCCGGACCCCCAAAGAGGTGTATAACCTTTTACCTGAATTTCTCAGGCAGGCAGCCATGTCTGCCTGATCCTTCAACGCTCAAAAGCACAACATGACAAACCAGTTGAAAACAGAGAGGAACATTCATGATCAGAGCCAATGAAAATTACCAGAAGCTGCAGGCTTCTTATCTTTTTTCAGATATTGCACAGCGCGTGGCCCTTTTTCAAAAAAACAATCCTGAAGCACAAATCATACGCCTTGGCATCGGAGATGTGACAAAAGCCCTGCCCCCGGCTGTAATTGCCGCCTTTCATGAAGGGGTGGATGAGATGGCCAAAGATACCACATTCAAGGGATATGGCCCTGAGCAGGGGTACGCGTTTTTGCGGGAAAAAATCGCAGCCCATGATTACCAGGCCAGGGGGGCTGACATCTCTTCTGATGAAATTTTTGTCAGTGACGGGGCCAAATGTGATACCGGCAATTTTCAGGAATTGTTTGCCGGGGACATAAAAATTGCCATTCCAGATCCTGTGTATCCTGTATATCTGGACACCAATGTCATGGCAGGCAGAACCGGTGTTTTCAAAGAGGGCAGATACCAGAACATTGTCTACATGGACTGTGTTAAGGAAAACAATTTTATGCCGCAGATTCCGGATGAACCTGTGGATCTCATCTACCTGTGCTTTCCCAACAACCCCACAGGCACATGCGCCACAAGAGCAGAACTTGCCGCATGGGTGGACTATGCACAAGAGAACAAGGCATTGATTTTGTTTGATGCAGCATATGAGGCCTTTATCCGGGATGGTGACCTGCCCAGAAGTATTTATGAAATTGACGGTGCAGCCAGGGTGGCTGTGGAGTTCAGAAGTTTTTCCAAGACAGCAGGATTCACTGGTACCAGGTGCGGATTCACCGTGGTGCCCAAAGACTGCACTGTTTTTTCCGGCAAAGGAGAGCCGATTTCTCTGCATGGATTGTGGCACCGGCGGCAGAGCACCAAATTCAACGGTGTTTCCTACCCGGTCCAGAAGGCTGCTGAAGCGGTGTATTCCCCGGAGGGGCAAAAACAGATCACAGAACTGGTATCCCTGTATCTGGAAAATGCAGATATTATCTGCCGGACGGTTGAAGATCTGGGGTTTGGTTATGCAGGGGGGAAAAATTCCCCATATATCTGGGTGGACGGCCAGGGAAGAGACTCCTGGGAATTTTTTGACCTGCTGCTCAACCGGGCATCTGTGGTGTGTACGCCGGGCGGCGGATTTGGCAGGTGCGGCAAACCCTATATCCGTATCTCTGCATTTAACAGCCGGCAAAACGTGGTCCAGGCCATGGAAAGAATAAAAGAGGCCCTGTAATGAGCCATTTTTTCATAGTAAAAACCCTTGATGAGGTCATGGCCTTACAGCAGCACTTTGGGTCCAAAGAATCGGAAACCATTGCCGTGACATCCGCCTTTTCCCGGATACTGGCACAGGATGTGACAGCACCCCAAAATATGCCGGGATTCCGGCGGGCCACCATGGACGGATATGCCATACAGGCATCGGCATCTTTCGGGGCTTCGGAATCCACACCGGCATGGCTTGAGATCCAGGGATCCATTCCCATGGGCCAGGTGCCTGATTTTGTGCTGGCACCTGGCAAAGCCGCCGGCATCGCCACAGGGGGTATGCTGCCCCGGGGTGCGGATGCTGTTGTCATGGTGGAACATACACAGACCATAGATGATACCTCTCTTGAAATTTACAAGAGTGTGGCCCCTCTCCAGAACGTCATTGATGAAGATGAAGATTGTAAATCAGGGGAGGTGGTATTGCCGGCCGGCACTTTTCTACGTCCCCAGGAGGTGGGGCTGGCCGCCGGCATGGGACTTTCCACCCTGCCGGTGCACCAGGTGCCCAAGGTGGGCATCATTTCAACAGGCGATGAAATCATTCCCATTCATGAAGATCCTTCACCAGGGCGCATACGGGATATCAACTCCTATACCCTGGCGGGTTTTGTGCAGGAAGCCCATGCCCAGCCTGTGCGGTACGGGATCGTCAAAGATGATCCTAAGGCATTGCAGGCATGCTGTGAGCAGGCCCTGGCTGAAACCGACATGGTGCTCATATCAGGGGGCAGTTCCGTTGGAACCCGGGATTATACAGTGGCGGTGCTGTCGCAGCTTCCGGATACGGACATCCTGGTCCACGGTATGTCGGTGAGCCCGGGCAAACCCACTATTCTGGCAAGAAGCGGCACCATTCCAGTATGGGGCCTGCCCGGCCAGGTGGTGTCTGCCATGGTGGTGATGAAAATGGTGGTGGTGCCTTTTTTGCACAGGATCCAGGGATATGCCGCCCCCAGGCCCCTTGTCCGGATACCGGCCAGACTGACCCGGAATGTTGCCTCTGCCCAGGGCAGGCGGGATTTTATCCGGGTGGTGCTGGAAAATGGCCCGGACGGGCTCATGGCAAAACCGGTGCTGGGAAAATCCGGCCTGATCCGGACCATGATCCGTGCTGACGGGCTTCTTGATATTGGTGAAAACCTGGAAGGCCTGGAAAAAAATACCTGGACACAGGTTATTCTTTTGTAATGCCGGCAAAAATAATCCCTAATAAAAATTATCAGCAACAAACATACAGGAAAACCATTTATGACTTCAAAACGCAACATATACCTGGATACCAAACCCATAGAGACCGCCTGGCAGATACTGACAGATACCTTTAAAAACTGTATCACCCCTGTGGAAACCATTGATGTAACAGATGCCCGGGGCCGTGTTCTGGCAGCCCCGGCCATTGCGGTGCTGTCCAGTCCCAATTTCCATGCAGCTGCCATGGACGGCATTGCAGTGGATGCGAAACACACATTCGGTGCCAGTGATGAAGCACCGAAAACCCTTGTGCCCGGAAAAGATGCTTTCTGGGTCAACACCGGTCATGCCATGCCGGAGGGGACCAATGCCGTGATCATGATTGAACATGTGAATGTTATTGATGAGAACACCGTTGAAATTGAAGCACCGGTATTTCCCTGGCAGCATGTCCGCAAAATGGGAGAGGATATCGTTGCCACCAAACTTTTGTTCCCCCGGGGACAGCAGATCAATGCCTATGCCATGGGTGCGCTGTTATCAGGTGGTATTTTCAGGGTAGGGGTGTATAAAAAGCCCCGGGTGCTCATCATTCCCACAGGATCAGAACTTGTCCAGTGGCATACGGCCCAGATTGATCAACTTGTCCCGGGACAGGTGGTGGAATCCAATTCCACGGTTCTGGGTGCCCTGTGCCGGGACAACGGGGCGCAATTTGACTGCCACCCCATGCTCAAAGACGATCTTGACAAGATTACGGCTGCTGTGGCCAAAGCTGTCAAAGGGGACTATGACATGGTCTTGATTATCGGCGGTTCCTCTGCCGGATCAGAGGATTTTGCCCGGCCTGTGATCGCGTCTTTAGGAGAGGTGCTGGTGCACGGGGTGACCATGATGCCGGGCAAACCGGTATTGATGGGCAAGGTTTTTGAAAAGCCTGTCTTCGGTATTCCCGGATACCCTGTCTCCGCCATTGTCGCCTTTGAACAGTTTGCAGGACCGCTGCTGCGCAGGATGCAGAAACTGCCGCAAATGCCCGCCCGGACAGCTCCGGTATCCTTGGCCCGTAAAATTGCGTCAAAGCTGGGCCAGGATGAATTTTTGCGGGTGAAAATAGGTGCAGTGGACGGAAAATTGATCGCCTCCCAGCTGCCCAGGGGGTCGGGCAGTATCACCACCCTTACAGAAGCAGACGGCATTATCCGGATTCCAAGGGATGTGGAAGGGATTTCAGAAGACGATACCATAACTGCCCAGCTGCTGCGGCCATTGTCAGCCATAGAAAACACCCTGGTGATCACCGGTTCCCATGACAACACCCTGGATCTACTGGCGGATCAGATGCGGCGGTCCCATGACGGCATAGGCATTTCCTCCAGCCATGTGGGAAGCATGGGGGGGCTGATGGCCGTCAGAAAAAACGCCTGTCATCTGGCCGGGACCCACCTGCTGGAGCCGGATGACGGCACCTATAATATCTCCTATATCAAAAAATACCTGCCCAAAATCCCATTGCGCCTGGTGAACCTGGTCATGCGCGAACAGGGTTTGATCGTGCCCAAAGGCAATCCCAAAGGGATCAGGTCCATAGCTGAACTTGCAGATAAAAAACTGCGGTTCATCAACCGCCAGCCCGGTTCAGGCACCAGGATTCTGTTTGATTACAAGCTTGGAACGCTGGGGGTGGCACCGGCTGATATTCAGGGGTATGAAAATGATGAGTACACCCACATGTCCGTTGCCGTGGCAGTCCTTTCCGGCCGGGCTGATGCAGGGCTGGGCATCATGGCAGCGGCCCGGGCCCTGGACCTGGATTTTATTCCTGTTGTTACAGAAGCATATGACCTGGTGATCCCTGAGCAGTTTTATAATACCCCGAATATCAGGATTCTGCTGGAAACCATTACAGGTGATGCCTTTAAAAAAAGGGTCCTGGCCCTGGGCGGTTACGGGGTGCAGAAAACCGGCCAGGAAATATTTCAACAGTAAAAATGGGGTCAGAAGTTAACTTTTTTACCTTTTTTGAGACCTGATCAGGTCATCGGTGGCACTCTCTTTGGTTGGGAAATATCTGGAATGGGATACGCCCCGACCTAAAAAAAGGTAAAAAAGTTAACTTCTGACCCCAAGATTTATGTTTCCGGGAAAGGCCTCTTTCCCGGAAACACACTGCAAGGTTTAATTAATAGGGATGCAGCTCAACCCGTCTGTTTAGGGACCGGCCGAATTTGGTGCCGTTGAGGGCCACCGGTTTGGTGAAGCCGAATCCGGTGGTTGCCATGCGGTTTCTCAAAATACCCTTTTTCACAAGATATTCTGCAACCGCAGTGGCCCGTCTCATGGACAGGTCTTTGTTATATGCTTTGGTGCCGATATTGTCGGTATGTCCCTGGATTTCCACGCTCATGGCCGGGTTCTTCTTCATAATGGCCGCAACTTCGTCCAGTAAGGAATAGGCTTCCGGTTTGATAACCGCTTTGTCAAAATCAAACAGGACATTATCAAGGGTCCAGCAGCCCACTGCATTGACCCGGGCACCCTCAGGTGTTCCCGGACACTGGTCTTCGTCATCATATACCCCGTCTCCATCGGAATCCTTTCTTTCCGGTGCGGGTGCAGGCGCAGGCGCGGGTGCAGAGACAGATTTTTCTTTGAGAAATGCATTTTTTACAAAGGCTGCCATGCCGGCATTGGTCATGATATCAT
>JAABSB010000004.1 GCA_011390615.1 Desulfotignum sp.
TACATGGCTTAATTCAATAAGCCTTCTAAAACTCTTTAAGGTCTTGTTTAAGACCCGCTTCAAACTTTATCACTGACCAATTTTCAAAGATCAAAAAAAAAACTCCCCGAGGACATCCAAACCGTCTCTCGAGAAGACCGGCGTAATATGCATGAATTCAAAACCAATGTCAAACCTTTTTTGATTGATTTTTTATCTTTTTTTTATCCCTTTGATTTTTAAGGTTTTTTTTTATGGATTGCTTCCACTATTGGGCATTTTTACATTTTTCAGCCCTAACAATTTTTATTGCAGACACAGGTTTTTTCATCTATGGTTGGATTTTAACGGTTTTGGAGGCATGCCGTGGTTGCTGTCATAGATTCTGGTGCCTGGAAACAAAAAGCCATGGCTTTTGTGACCCGGTGCCACCGCCATTTGTGGGGAAAAAACAATGAAGACCCCCTGGTGTTTTTGTATCATCAGGGACTTACCCATGATTTTATCCGCCGGATGCACCTGGGGTGGAACAAACATGCCCAGCAGCGGGATTTGACCAAATGGGGACTGCCTGACGCAACATATGCCCTGTCCCGGTTTTTGCTGCCCGCCGGCATCGTGCTCCCCTGTATTAAGGCCAAAAACCTGCAGTCTGTTGCCATTCTTCCCATGAAAGCCGGCTGCCCGCCCTGTCTGGTGCCGGGCAGCCGCCAGGACATCATTCTTGGTGATGGCACCCGGCCGCCTGTGCTGTGTGATGATATTTTTACCGGGCTGCTGATGCTTCAGGCATCCGGCACATCTGTACGCCTGCATCTGAATCCATGGAAAACAGTGGACAGCAGCCCGACTGAAACTTCATGAGCCGGGCCTATTGCACCGGCACCACCGGGGGGTTTTTTTGCGCTTGAGATACACCCCAGATACAGACCATGAGAGCACCGCGCACAGGACAATGATGTCTCCGGTTTTCAGGTCGGCTTTCAGATCTGGTTTCCGGTCAACACCAGAGGAATATGCCGGCAGCTTGCCCATAAAAACAACGTAACCGCAGCAATACTAAACCGGATAGTGACAGAGGTGAACGGTCACAGACCGGTAAAGCCGTTTTTTGACAATTACCCCAAACTCGTGTACAAATACAAAGGCCCTGTAATTAAATATTTTTAGATGGTTCAAAAATTGTGACCCCTGAAAAAAATGATGACAATACCTCTGAGGATACGGCCATGGAAACCGACATCAGCCTGAACAATGTCTCATTTGCCTATAAAAAACAGCCCATCCTTGAAAATGTAACACTTACCATTCCACACAGGGAATTTGCCAGCATTGTGGGGCCCAACGGCGGGGGGAAAACCACCCTGCTCAAGCTGCTTTTAGGACTGATCCATCCGGATAAAGGCGATATACAGGTGCTTGGCACCTCTCCGGAAAAAGCCAGAGAGCGCATCGGGTATATGCCGCAGTATGCGCACCTGGATATGAATTTTCCCGCCACTGTGATGGATGTGGTGCTCATGGGCCGCCTGAGAAAAAGCACTTTCTGGTTTTCCCGAAAAGACCGGGATCAGGCGCAAAAAGCCATTAGAACAGTGGATATGACCGGTTTTGCCCAAACCGGTTTCAATGAACTTTCCGGTGGACAGAAGCAGCGGGTACTCATTGCCAGGGGCTTGTGCGGCAGACCTGATATTCTGTTGCTGGATGAACCCACTGCCAATGTGGACCATGAAACAGAAGAAAATCTGTTTTCCATTCTCCAGGAGCTCAACCGGAGAATGACCATCCTGGTAGTCTCCCATGACCTGGGGTTTGTGTCCAAATATGTCAAAACCGTTATCTGTGTGAACCGTCAGGTGGTGTTCCATCCCACCACCCTGGTGGAAGGTACCATGATCAAGGATATCTATTACGGTGATCTGAAAATGGTCCGTCACGACCACCGGTGCAGGGGCCCATTGCCATGATTGAATTTTTCCAGGCCCTTTTGGACCCGGACAACCGGTTTCTGACCTATGCCATGGCCATGGGGGGGCTTGCCTCCATTGCCTTTGGCATCATCGGCACCTTTGTCACCATCAAACGCATCAGCTACTTGGCAGGCGCCATTTCCCATTCCGTGTTTGGCGGCATCGGCCTGGCCCTGTATCTCCAGGTGGGAATGGGGATATCCTGGTTCAGCCCCATCCTCGGGGCTGTGCTGGCAGCGGTGGTATCCGCCCTGTTGGTGGGACTTGTGAGCATCCATGCCAAAGAACGGGAGGACACCATCATCGGCACCCTCTGGGCCGTGGGAATGGCCTGCGGTATTCTGTTCATTGATAAAACCCCCGGTTATTTCAGCCTCAGCTCCTATTTGTTTGGAGATATTCTGCTCATCTCCCACAGGGACCTGGTGTTTGTCATCTGTCTTGATGTGCTGATTGTGGGGGTTGTGGTGCTGTTTTTCAACCGTTTTTTCGGGGTCTGCTTTGACAATGAATTCACGTTGCTGCGGGGGATCAACACCACCTTTTTCTATTTGTTTCTTCTGGTGCTCACCGCCCTGACCGTAGTGCTGCTGGTGCGCATCGTGGGCATTGTCCTGGTCATTGCCCTGTTGACCATCCCCCCTGCCATTGCCGGGTTTTATGCCAGGCGCCTGTGGCAGATGATGCTGTATTCCGTCTTGCTGTGCACCCTGTTTACCTGGACCGGGCTTGGCATCAGCTACAGCCTGGCCCTGTCATCCGGTCCCACCATTATTGTATTGTGCGGCACGGTCTATCTGGTTCTCCTGGCAGCAAACAAACTGGTGTTTACACAAAACAAGTAACGGCTGGCCCTTCAAAATGCTGCAGACACCATAGATCGATCCCAGATATCCCAGCTTAGCGCTGCATATCAGGGATATTATGTGCAAACCCATCCTTCCGGGCCATAAAATATACCGACCCGGTGACATACCCTGCCAGAGGGTTTCTTTCGGGTTGAATTCACATCCCATCTAAGGAATAATTATACAGTTAATGGTCTTTACATTGATTTTATTGATTGTTTTAATGAATGAATCCCTTTGAGAGGAAAAAAATATGCATGCAATGATTGCTTTATGGACCCACCCCAGATCCATTTCAACAGCTTTTGAACGGGTTATGATGGAAAGGGGAGATTTGAACATCCTGCATGAACCTTTTTCTTATCTGTATTATGTGCACAAGGAAGCGGCCGCCATAGACCAGCAGTACGTTGATCCGAACCATCCCACCGATTATTCGGGGATCCGGACCCATATTGAAAAAGCTGCCGCAGACCAGGATGTGTTTTTCAAGGACATGTGCGCCCATGGATATGAATACCTTAAAGATGATGACGCTTTTTTGCAGAAACTGAACAACACGTTTCTGATCCGGGACCCTGCCAAGGCCATTGCCTCCTATTATGCCATGCATCCGGAGGTGTCCATAGAGGAGATCGGCCTGGCCCAGCTGTGCGGTATCTTTGAAAAAGCCCGTGATTTTGAAGAAGCCCCCATTGTCGTGGATGCCGATGACCTGGAAGACAATCCAGAAGGCACCATCAAAGCCTATTGCCAGGCCCTGGATATACCGTTTATCCCGGAATCTTTGACATGGGAGCCCGGACACCAGTCTGAATGGGATATCTGGGAAGACTGGCACACCGATGCGGCCAAAAGCACCGGCATACAGAAAAATGTGGAAACATTTGCGGTCACCGTGGAAAACAATGACCGGCTCAAGGCCTTTTATGAAGACCAATTTCCCTATTATGAAAAAATGTATCAGGAACGGCTCTGCCCGGAACTGGTGTCCTAGCGGACTGGTTTTTACCGGCCCAGCCCTTTCTGCTGCAGTCTTTCAGTGGAATCCCAGACAACCTGCCCGTCAAAATCCAGGATAATGACACGGATCGCAAGCTTATGCCCGGCAAATGATCCGGCATTTTCCTGGATTTTTTTCCCCACATGGCGGATCAGGTCCGGATAATCCGGATAGATAAAGGAAAAGGCGTGGCGGGCCGTATTGGCTTTGGCAATTTGTCCGGCCAACGTCCGGGAGCCGGTCACGGTTCGTGCCCAACCTGCCAGGGTATCCAGGGCCATACCGGATCGGGCTGCATGGGTATGTGCATACCCCAGGGCCATTTTTACAGCCTTACCGAAAAAAACCGTGTAGATGATCCGGGTGATGAAAGGCTGGGCCAGGGCCTCCTGAATGGCGGCCTGGAAAAAATCCCCGGTCTGGACAAAGGCTTCTTCAGAAAACTGCGGAAACAGCGCCATGGCATGGCGTTCGCTGCGCCGCCCCGTGGTGAACACCAGGTCTGCAATCTGCTTTGCAGCTGCCACACGGATACCGGCCCTGATGGTGGCGATATAGGCATCATGGGACATGGGCGTCACCACCCCCGTGGTCCCGAGAATGGAAATACCCCCCATGATGCCAAGCCGGGCATTCAGGGTTTTTTTTGCCAGCACTTCCCCATGTGGCACAAATACGGTAACCGCCACCTGATGGGTCTGTTCCGGTGCCAGGGTATCATATACCGCCTGTACCGCTTCCCTGATCATCTGCCTGGGACCGGGGTTGATGGCCGGCTCTCCCACGGCAATTTCCAGGCCCGGCTTGGTGACCCGGCCCACCCCTATCCCGCCGGTAATAACCACCTGCAGGGCATCTCCCTGTGTCAGGATAACCCGGGCACCGATCCGGGCCTTGTGGGTAATATCCGGGTCATCTCCGGCATCCTTGACAATCTCCGCCTCACAACAGGTTTTTGTCAGGCAGCGCACCTCCTGCACCGCCACAGTCCGGGTGCCGCCCCCAAGAAAAACAATTTCCACCTCTTTGGGTGCGGTACCGGTGAGCAGCCGTATCAGGCCCGCCTTTACCGCGGCAGAGGCGGCCGCGCCTGTGGTAAATCCTTTTTTCAAATGTTTTTGTGCCAAATTTTTCCTAACCGTTACGCCGCTGTTTCCTGAATTTTCTGCAGTTTTCCACAAAACAGCGGGGGACATCCGGGTTGGAACCGAAATGCACATGCAGGTATGATCCCAGGGTCCGCCTAATCTGGTATCCCTGCACCTGCACATCCTGGCCAGCCCGGGAGGTCACGGCAAACACGTTATCGTACAGGCCGGCTTTGTCTGATACCACCGACGAATAGTGAAATTCATGGCCCCTGACCCGGGCGCCTCTGGCACCGATCACCGTATCCTGTGCAAAAGTGATTTCCCGGTATCCCAAGGACCTGAGCCTGCCGGACATGCGCACACCAAGATCAAAACACCCGGCCATGGCCACAGGCTGATCATGGTCTTTTGGCCAAAGCGCTTTGCACAGAAACATGAACCCCCCGCATTCCCCGTAAATGGGCATGCCCTGCCGGCTGTGGATTTTGACAGCTGACAGCAGAACCGGTTTTTGTGACAACCTGTCAGCAAAAAGCTCTGGGTAACCGCCCCCCAGGTACAGCCCGTCAATATCTTCTGGCAGGCTGTCATCTGCCAGAGGAGAGAAAAAAACCAGGCAGGCACCGGCGTTTTCCAGCATGGCCAGGTTATCCGGATAGTAAAAACAGAACGCCTTGTCCCGTGCCACGGCAATCCGTGGGGTTTTTGGAAAGGATTTTGCAATGGAACCTGCTGCTGTCTGTGATTCAGCTGATGTTTCCGGTCCAGCCGTATCTTTTCCAACGCCCGGTTTTGGCTTCTTTTCGTTTTTTATGGGTTCAGATATTTTTGCCGGATCCAAAAGATTTGCGATGAGCCGGTCCATGTCAAGCCCCTGGTCCACCATGGACACCAAGGAGTCAATCACAGCCGGCTGGATCACATGTTCATCTGCGGTGGTCAGGCCCAGGTGGCGCTCGGGCATGACAATTGCATCGTTTCTGGGCAGATGCCCCAGGCAGGGGGTGGTGCAGGTCTGTTCCACTGCATCTTTGAGATATGCATAATGGCGCTGGCTGCCAGTGAAGGTAAACACCACCCCTGCCAGTGTCAGGTCCGGATCAAAGGTTTCAAATCCCTTGACCACTGCTGCTGCACTCCTGGCCTTTCCTTTGGCAGACACCACCAGCAGAACAGGCAGGTCCAGCCATTTGGCCATCTGGGCGGTGGACCCGGATTCTGTTATGGCATCATAGCCGTCAAACAGCCCCATGGCCCCTTCCACCACCGCCAGATCCGCCCCCCTGGACTGTTCATGAAACAACCGGCCGTTGTAAGTTTTTGAAAGCATCCAGGAATCCAGGTTATAGCTGGTGCGGCCGGCAATACGGGCATGGTGGCCTGGATCAATAAAATCCGGCCCCACTTTGAACGGTGCCACTTTTATACCTTTGGCACACAGCCAGGCCAGAATGGCAAGGGTCAGGGTGGTTTTTCCGGTACCGCTGCCGGTGGCACCTATTACAAAGCCTTTGATTACACACCTCTAACTATCTGAATGACAGGGGATTTCATGGACCGCTGTTTCATATGC
Organism: Desulfotignum sp.; assembly: GCA_011390615.1. Classification (GTDB taxonomy): domain Bacteria; phylum Desulfobacterota; class Desulfobacteria; order Desulfobacterales; family Desulfobacteraceae; genus Desulfotignum. Next base: position 6,468 of record JAABSB010000004.1, read on the forward strand.
CATGATGGCCAGTGCATTGACCACGGCGGCGGCCACGTTGGAGCCGCCTTTTCTGCCCGCATTGGTGATGTAGGGGATATCCAGGGCCATGAGCGCCTGTTTGGATTCTGCGGCATTGACAAATCCCACAGGCAGCCCGATCACCAGGGCGGGATCTGTCCTGCCCTCCTGAACAAGCTGAATAAGCCGCAACAGGGCTGTAGGGGCGTTTCCTACCACATAAATGCCTTTGTCCAGCCGGTCTGCCGCCAGATCCACTGCAGCCAGGGCCCGGGTGGTCTCTTTGGCCGCAGCCAGGGCCGTCACTACGGGATCGGTCATCAGGCAGGAAACCGTGCCCCCGAAATGTGTAAGTTCTGTTGTCCGGATACCCACCCGGGCCATGTTGGTATCCGTGAACATGCTGCACCCCCTCTGAATGGCAGCGATCCCTTTTTCCACGGCATTGTTGCCGAACCGGATGGTGTGGATATAATCAAAATCAGCTGAAGTATGGATCATCCGCCGAACAACCGGCCAGTGTCTTTTATCAAAACCGTGGTCTTTAGCTTCTTTTTCTATGATCTGAAAACTTAAATCTTCAATTTCCTGTGGCTTCATCAGGCTCCTTTATCCGCAATATGTCAGGTTGGCCGCCAAAAAATAAAACACAGTATCATTTTTTTGTCCGGGATTCACCCCAATTTCTCCACAATTGGATACAAAAAAAAGCAGCATCTTTCACGGACACTGCTTTTTTTCTCACAAACCGGTTAAAAGCTTTACAAAACTATCCGGCAACATCAATCCCGGGATCACACCCAAGATGTTTGTCCGGATTTTCACACGCAAAATTTTTCTCCCGGGTATCCACATGGCCTTCATCCCGTTCATTGTCGCTTTCAATATAGTTATCATCTCTGGTATCAGTCATTTTATCACCTCATATGGATGGGTTATTCAAAATTTAATCAGTGACTGTAAACATATGTTAGCCACGCAAAACAAATAGTCAATACCCTTATTCAATAATTTTATCAAAGGTCAGATCATGTAACCGGATATGCTGTTCCAGGGCATCCATGCCGATCAGGGATTTGTCTGAAAAAGGAATGGTCTGGACGGGAACGCCGGGGAACAGGGTTTTTAGTGCCGGTGCCGCAGCGTCCGCCTTTATCCGTTCATTGCAGATCAATCCCTTGATTTGGATGATCAGCCGGTCCAGCTGTTCAATTATCCGCCGGGTTTCTGCTACAGAAAGGATGTCCTGATTAAACACCACATAAAAACAGGTCTTTGCCGGATCTTCAAACAACGCTTTGAGCTGCAGATAGCCTGACTTTATCTCCTGAATCCGGTGCAGTACCTTATCACGCTCAAACGCTTTGCCGGCCAGTGTGATCCGTGAGATGATCTCTTTTTTCTTGTTAATCTGGGTCCGCAGTTTTTCAAGCTGATCAATCCAGGTCAAAGACAGGGCGGGCAGATTGAAAAACCGCAAAGACAAGGCCGTAGGCGGCATGTCAATCACCAGGTAATCATAGTCGGCATACCGGGTTAAAAGGTCTGTAAGAGCGGTTATCAGGGCATATTCTTCCATGCCCGGTGAAAATTTTAAAATATCAAAATAATGGTCCAGGTTGAATGCGGTAAGGTAGGCATAACTGGCTTTGACATGTCTGGCGGTTTTGGCCAGATACTGTTTGATCTGTTTGTCTGTGTTGACCTGGAGTACCTCAAGGCAGGGGCCCATGGTGCAGGCTTTGTCAGAAAAAAGGGTTTCAAAAATATCTGCCTGGTTATGGGCATCATCAAAAGAAGCCAGAAGCACTTTTTTGTTTTTTTCTTTCAATACGAGTGAAACAAGGGCCGATGCGGTGGATTTGCCGGTGCCGCCTTTGCCCAGAAAAAACAGTGTGCGGAGATCTGCCATGGGTCTATGAAATATCAAACACGGAAAACAACCTGGACAACGGTTCGTTTGACGTGTTCATCCTTTCAAGCAAAAGATGTAAATCCTTTTCCATCAATGGCAGAAGATCCATACTGAGGTGTGCCGGCGGGGAGGGCATGCCGATAAACGCCCCCTGGACCAGCAGGGCAAAAATATACTCCAGCTCCTGGCATTCCGCTTCAATGGTATGGACTGCCTTGTTCCTGGCCACCTCATCTGCTGCCTGCCACAAGCTGGCGAATTCTTTTTTAACCCTGTCAAAAATCTGTCGAAAATCTGTGTGCTGACTGGTCATGTCACCCTGAATATCTTTTTGTCGAAGTCAATGCGCCGTTGTGATGGATAATAATAATACAACGCATACAACCCCATTAAAACAATGGCTGCTGCATAGAATCTGGGAAAATCACAAAAAACCGCCATAAACGCCAGATACGGGGTTATCTGGGATATCCACAGAAGCCGGCGCTGAAAAGACAGAAATTCAACCGCCTGAACCGTCTTCTGGTTCCTGACGGAATGGGCAAACACCGTCCGCAAAAAAAGCGGGCAGGCAATGGCGGTAATGGCTGACACAACAAAAACGGCTGCCGGCAGCATTGCAGGCAAGCTAAAACAGTCAGAATTAACCAGATTCAGTGATTTTGCCGTGCCCAGGATCAGCAACAGGGCCAGGGCCGGCAACACCGTTATAACATACTGTGTTTGAAGCTTTTTATACATATAGTGTCAGGATCGTGATCAGGCTTGCACAAACAGCAGGCCTGATCACGAAAGCAATTGAAATATTATCTGTTTTCTGAAACGATCCGGTTTTCCGGGGTGATGTTGATAAACCGCAGGAACCCTTCCACCGTTATCCAGACAGCCAGTATCAGAATAATGGCATTGACCACCTGAAGCAGGGTGTTGTGTGCCGTACCAAAACTGCCCTGGTTCAGGATCAGGGCCCAGATGGTCATCACCATCATGAACAGTGCAGGGATGCCTGATATCATCCATTTAACCCCGCCCTTGTCTTTAAGATAAACCGTAATGATGATCAGGGCCAGGCCGGCCAGGGTCTGGTTTACCGCACCAAACAGAGGCCACAGCTTCAGTGCCCCGTTTCCGCTGGGGCCGCTTGCAAAAGCCAGAAGCAATGCCGTTCCCACTGCCAGAAAGGTGGTGATATATTTGCCGGAAAACGCAGTGAGCTTCACGCTGTCAAACAGTTCAGACAAAATATACCGCTGGATCCGGGTAGCGGTATCCAGGGTGGTGCCGGCAAAGGATGCCACAAACACCCCCATGATGACAACAGCGATGCCGGCCGGTACGCCAAAAGAGGCGATCATGTTGGCAGACCCGTCCACAAACGCCGCCACTTTTGATCCCAGGCCTGCCGCAGCTGCCCAGGAAGAATAATGGGTTGTCCAGGCAGCTACCCCCACCAGGGTTTCTCCGGATTTGGTCACATACCCCATGCCTATACCCGCAGACACAGCAATAATCACCAATGTAGCAAGGGCGCCTTCCATGAGCATGGAGCCATATCCCACAAACAATGAATCGGTTTCATACCGGACCTGTTTGGCGGACGTGCCTGAAGACACCAGAGAGTGGAACCCGGAAATGGCGCCGCAGGCAATGGTGATAAACAAAAAAGGCCACATGGGCGGGGCCTCTGTCGGGCTCATCTGAACAGCCGGCGCTACGATTGACAGGTTTGAAAAGAACGCGGAAAAAAACACCCCGATCACCATAAGCACCATCACGATCATGAGCTGATGGGAATTGATAAAATCCCTGGGCTGCAATAAGGTGGTGACCGGCAGGGTGGAAGCGATAAAGGCATAGATCAGCAACAGAATTGTCCATACACCTGTGGGGGGGATCCCCGCAATTGTCGGCATTTTGATGGGCAGAACCGCGCCGATGAACACGGTGACATACATGAGCACCACGGCAATTATGGACCAGGTGATGATGCTTTTGCCCTGCTTGTAAATTGCATGGCCCAGGTAAAGGGCAATGGCGACCTCACACCACACCGGCAGAACAGATGTGGGGTACATGGCAAAAACCACGGCGATCACCAGGCCGAAAATGGCAATCACAATCCACAATTCCAGAAAGACAATCAGAAAAAAGAAAAACCGGGTCCGGTTGTTGACATATTTTGATGTGTAATCTGCAATGGACTTTCCCTGGTTTCTCATGGAAATAATCAGGGCACCGAAATCATGCACCGCACCCATGAAAATGCTGCCGAAAAACACCCAGATCATTGCCGGCACCCATCCCCAAATAATGGCGATGGCCGGACCCACAATGGGGCCTGTCCCGGCAATAGAAGTAAAATGATGACCAAAGATCACCTCTTTTTTGGTGGGAACATAATCCACACCATCCGCCTGTGCAACAGAAGGCACCTCTGCTTCATGAGCCAACTTGAAAATTTTTTTTCCAATAAACCGGCCATACACATTATACATTAAAATATACCCGATAAAGGAAATCACCATGATTAATAATGCATCCATCTTTTCTCTCCTCCCTGTGGCTGTGAGATCAAACAATTAATATGAATCACGGCAAAAGCGTTCGGATCTGTCCACTTTTGTCTGGAAAAACAACCTTAAGATAGAGCAAGATAAGTGCCACGCTGTATCGTTTGCCGATTTGCCTTTAATACTCCGCTGCATGTGTCCATGGGATAAAACAAAAGGCACAAAAAAATGCGAAACCGCACCTGATGGAAGCAGAAATGCGACTTTGAAACCAGGCGTTGACCACCCGCCGCAAATACACTATACAAAAGGGTGAACAGCCTGATGTTAACAGATCCAAGGGAGCCGGACACATGATGATGCTTCAGGGAATTGCCGGCCTGGCGGTATTTGTGGGGCTGGCCTGGATGGCCAGTGAAAACCGGGGGCAGGTGAAAATCAAAACCATTGCCATGGGCCTGGGCCTGCAGATACTGCTGGCCCTTGTTCTTCTCAAAATACCGCTGCTGGGCCAGGGATTTGTTTGGCTGAACCAGGTTGTCCTGGCCCTTGAACAGGCAACCCGGGCAGGCACATCCATGGTTTTTGGGTACCTGGGAGGCGGGCCCCTGCCCTTTGACGAAAAGTTTGCGGGCGCATCCTTTATCCTGGCATTTCAGGCGCTGCCCCTGGTGCTGCTCATGAGCGCCCTGTCTTCGCTGTTGTTTTACTGGCGGATACTGCCATGGGTTGTGCGCTGTTTTTCCCGGGTGCTTGAGCGCTTGTTCGGCCTTGGCGGGGCAGAAGGGCTTGGGGTGTCTGCCAATATTTTTGTGGGCATGGTGGAATCGCCTCTGTTTATCCGGCCCTATGTCAGCGCCTTAACCCGCAGCGAACTGTTTGCCCTGATGACTTCCGGCATGGCCACCATAGCCGGCACCATGATGGTGCTCTATGCGAATATCCTGGGAGACATCATCCCGAATGTTTTGGGCCATATCCTGGCCGCCTCCATTATCAGTGCCCCGGCAGCCATTACCGTGGCCAAAATCATGATCCCGGAAACCCGGCCTGTCACATCAGGGGAGCTGACAGCCCCCGACCCTGCAGCCAGCGCCATGGATGCGGTTACCAGGGGCACCCTGCAGGGTGTGGAGCTGCTCATCAATATCATTGCCATGCTCATCGTGCTGGTGGCCCTGGTTCACCTGGTGGATATCCTGCTGAAAATTTTGCCCCATATGGGCGGCGATCCTGTGACCCTGCAGAGAATTCTTGGCTGGATCATGGCGCCGGTGGTCTGGCTCATGGGCATTCCCTGGGCTGAAGCCGGCACTGCCGGCGGGCTGATGGGAACCAAAACCATTATCAACGAATTTGTGGCCTACCTGAACCTTGCCGGCCTTCCCAAAGAGAGCCTGGGGCCGGACAGCCGCCTGATCATGCTCTATGCCATGTGTGGATTTGCCAACCCCGGCAGCCTGGGCATCATGATCGGGGGACTGGGCACCATGGCCCCGGACCGCCGGGGAGAAATCGTGTCCCTGGGACTGCGCTCCATTGTTGCCGGCACCATTGCCACCTGCATGACCGGCGCCATTGTGGGCCTGATCAGCTAATAGTCTGTCCTGAAATGCTGAATAAACCGAGCGGTAAACCTGCCGGCACTTCCGGCTTATGGATTGTCTGTCATGTTATCTGGGGGTATCAGCAGGTCAGTGATCCCCCAGTTTTTTTCCGCCTGCAGATACTGCATTTTTCCGGACGGTTTCACCGGTATGAAAGACATGGCCCTTTCTGACATTGCGGTAATGGACAGGGCCGGATTAACCCCAAGATTGGCCGGGATCATGGAGCCGTCCGCCACGATCATGTTCCGGTACCCTTTCACACGATTTTTATCGTCAATCACCCCTTTTTCAGGATTTTCATGGGCACTGCAGCCCCCCATGATATGGGCGGTAATCGGTGCATTCATATAAACTTCGGAAACAATACTGGTGGGAATCCCGTTCATGTGCTCTGCCAGCCTCCGGGCGAATTCATTGGCAATGGGAATGTACACCGGATTTTTTTTGTCACTGGCCTGTTTTGATCCCAGGGATTTGACAAACGGCCATAACCACCGGCGTTTCCTTGACACATTCAGGTGGTTGTCATGGGTCTGCATCACCAGGATTATCAGGCTTTGTCGGGCAAATCCGATAGGATTCAATATGCGCAGAAAATGCACAGGATGCCTCACAACATTGGCGATATACCGAAATATCCGGGGCATCCTCCCCCCGCCGTCCGTGAGCATCACCGGCAGCAGTCCCATAAAATCATTGCCCTTTGCATACCTGACCGGCTCCATATGGGTATTGTCATCAGGGTGCACACTGGAGGTGATGGCCACGCCGTTTGAAAAATCCACGTTTCCTGAAAAGGTCCTGACAGACAGAATCGCTTCACTATTGCTTCGGACCCGCTGCCCCAGATCATCTGATAACCCTGGCATCCGGCCTGTTTCACGCATCTTCAAAAGCAGAGAAAGGGTGCCCAGCACCCCGGCGGACAAAACAACGCCTTTTGTGCGAAAAACGGTTTTCCGACCCGATACGCCCGTTGTTCTGACAGAGGTGACTTCATATCCGTCAGACCCGTCCGCTGACAACGGGTGTATATCGATTACCTTGTTTTCAGGAATGATCCGGGTGCCGAATTTTTCCGCAAAATACAGGTAGTTCTTGTCCAGGGTGTTTTTGGCATCTTTCCGGCACCCGGTCATGCATGCACCGCAGAGTTCACACCCGATCCTGTCCGGTCCCTGGCCAAAAAAATAGGGGTCTGCTGCTTTTTTGCCCTGTTCACCAAAATACACCGCTACACGGGTTTTATGAAACGTGTGTTCCCGTCCGAAATCCGCAGCTGTCCTGCGCATCAAATCATCTGCTTCGCCGAGGAAGGGGTTTTCAACAGCCCCCAGCATTTTTTCTGCCAGCGCATAATATGGCCTAAGGGCTTGCTTTCCCCCCATCTGCTTGACCACCTCATTTTCAAAAAAAACATCCGGCGGCACATACAGCGTGTTTGCATAGTTCAGGCTTCCCCCGCCGACCCCGGCACCGCTCAATATGAAAATGTCATTGAGCAGATTCATCCGCTGGATTCCGTATAAAAAAATTTTCGGCATCCACAGAAATTTGCGCAGGTGCCAGTTTACCCTGGCAAAATCATCGTTTTCCCACCGTTTTCCGGCTTCGATGACCCCGACCCTGTATCCTTTCTGGGAAAGCCGCATGGCGGAAACACTGCCGCCGAAACCGGAACCTATGACAAGAAAGTCGAAATCAAACTGCCAGCCGGTCATCTGATACTCCTGTTCAATTGTTCATTATCAGGGCACCATGCCCCAGGAAAAAATGTCTTCGTTGGCCAGGATGCCGGACACCCGGGCAGCCTGCACCAGATCCGGGTTGAGGATATCCAGGAGCCCATAATCCAGGCCGGCCGCTGCCAGCATGGCAAGATAGGTTTGCTCGACTGCCAGGCGCTTTTTTATGTCCGGGGCACTGGTGCCCAGGTTGGAGATGCCGCCGATGGTGCGGACAGGGAACCCCAGCAGGTCCGGCAGGGTATGGATCACCTCCAGTACCTGCCTTGCCTGGACTATGCCGTCCGACCATGCAAGGGGGGGAATCACCGGATCGATGATCACCCTTTCCTTGGCCACTCCGGCCGCTTCTGCCGCCGCTATCAAATCCAAAGCCACCGCGAACCGCTGGGCCGCATCTGTTGGCACCCGGGAATCAGGATACAGCAAAAAACCAACGATATCTGCATCATGTTTTCTGGCCAGGGGCAGGATCTGTTCCAGTTTGCAGGGTTCCAGGGAAAACCCGTTGATGATGATCCGGTTTCTGGCGGCCTTCACCCCGGCAGTCATGGCATCTGGATTGGCTGTGTCGATGAGCAGGGGCAGGTCTGTCACTGCCTGCACCGCTTCAATGAAAAAGGTCATGCCGATGTCAGCACATTTTCCCAATGGTCCGGTGTTCACATCGATGGCCCAGGCTCCCCGGGCCTCACAGGCTTTCACCAGGTCCTGCACCGGTGCCGGATCAAACTGCTGCAGCGCACGTCTCATTTCCGGCCGGGTGATGCGCAGGTTGTCGGCAATCAGTTTCATTCCTTCTCCCCTTGTCTCGGGGGGGTGCGCACCGGCCACAGAAAAAATTCAGGCAGGGGCTTATACCCGACCCCCACGGCCCCGTCCTTGGTATACAGTACCCAGGCATAGGCGGTATCATACATGCTGGTGGTGGCGGACCAGTAAAATGGCTGCACATCGGCAAACCCGTGGTCCAGGGCCAAGGCCGGTGAATGGTTTTCAAGATCTGTCAGGCTCTCCAGTTCACCAATTTCGGGAACCCGCCAGTCATTGAAGCCGTAAAAGGTTTCCCTGTTCATCTGTGACACCATATCAGACGCGGTTTTCCAGTCCAGGGGCTTTCGGGTCATATTTGCATTTTTCACCCATGTCAGGCCGGTGCTGCTGTCATGGACACATGCGCCTTCTGAAGTAAACCGGTTTTCTTTATGCAGCACCCCTGCCTGAAACTCACCGTCCTGGCCGGACCCGTGACAATCCATGACACTGCCGCCTGCATCAAAACAGGTCTTCTGTCCAGTTTGAAGAACAGCCGTGCCCCTTTTGTCCGCCACCCGCACAGGCCAGACCATATATGACCCATATTTCATCCCCTTGAACACCCGGGCGCCCCCCAGGTGCACATACCATGCCTGGTCCGGGAGCCGTGCACAGGTGGTGGATGTCCAGTAGTATCCGGTGAACACGTTCATAAACGGATGGCTTTCCGGAAGGCTGGGATTGATCATTTCATGGCTCATCAGGCTGAACAGTTCCCTGCGGTTGGGCAATTTCCAGTCCTGATACCCGAAAAGTCCGGATGCGTTGCATGTATCCATCTGGTCCAGTGCCTCTTCCCAGGTCATGGGAAATTCCACCAGCCCGGCGTTTCGGGTCCACATCAGGCTAGTCTGTTCATCGATCACGACATCGTTATCTAAATTGAACCTGCGCTTCATATCTTTTTTGTTTTCCTTTACGCTGCCGAGCCGGTTAATTTTTCCCCACATACATGCCGTCATAATCCAGGGTTGTCAGCGGAGTGGCTTCTGCATGACTTCCGGCTGACACAACCTCTCCGATAAAAAGGGTATGGTTTCCCGGCTGATCCTGTTGTATCACCTGCAGCTCAAACCAGGCCAGGCAGTCTTTCAAAATTGGCACCCCGGTTTTTCCGGGTTTCCAGTCCATCCCGGAAAATTTTTCCCCCGGGTCCGGCCCCTTGAACCTTGCAAGCAGTGATTTTTGCGACAGATCGATGATGTGCAGCCCGAAGGCCCTGTTATTGACAATCATGTCATGGGAATACCGATTGGGATGTACCGCTGCCATGATCAGGGGCGGGTCATATGACACCTGGGTCACCCAGGAGGCTATCATGCCGTTTATTGTATCATCCATCACCGTTGTCAACACATAAATGCCGTAGGTCATCTGCCCGAAGGCGGACTGCCACTGCTGTTTCATATCATCCTCCTGTTCTGTGTGTTGCAATTTTCACTCCTCTGCCTAGCTTGAACATGGCGGAAAACCGCATCACCTGTCTGCCGTCTTCATCAGAAACCACGGCCTGTCCCTGCACCTGACGGTTTTCCAACGGTGTCACCTCTGCTCTGGCAGACAGGACCCCATGTAACACCGGGCCCAGAAATTCCGCGTTCAAGGAGATGGTCCCGAACCGGCTGTCCGGGGGAAGGATGCTTTTGATGGCCATGGCAATGGCTGTATCCGCCAGGGTGACGATGGCTCCGCCATGGGCCATTCCCTGTCCCTGGGCCAGCTGATACACAAAGGGCATGGTCAGATAAGCACACCCGTCTTTTGCCTCCACAATATCGAGCCCCAGCAGTTTTTCAAACGGTGCGCAGCTGATCCATTTTTCCAGGGTCACCTGGTGCGGCCCGGTGTACAATCCGTCAGTTTCCATGTTTTTCTTTTCTATCCTCCAACTTTGATCTTCCATATGCCTGAAGCAAAAGAAGCCAGCTGTTTCTATCTAACCTCTGTTTTACGGACGTTCCAGGTATCATAGTGTTCGGCCACCGCTCTGGCTATATGAAAGGTGCTGTATTGATATAGCGTTCGTTTCACTGCATCTGCTTTGTTGCCCATATGCATACGTTGTTGCCTTTCTATGTTGACATTTATTCAAATTTTTTTCAATATATCAGATACTCCCTGATATATCTCCTCTCCCGGCAATGACAGGTGATGTGGCTCAGGGTTTATTTTTTCATCCTTTTTTCTCTTTATTTTTAAAATAAAAATCAGGTATGATGTAACTTTTATTTCCAATACAGTTATTTTACAGGGAGTCACATGGTTGTGGAAGAAAATATCATTCGTTTTGCCGGACGCATGGAGCAGCTGCCGCCCTATCTGTTCGGCATGATCAACAAGATGAAAATGGAAAAACGGCGTAATGGGGATGACGTCATTGATTTAGGGATGGGCAATCCCATGGACCCCACACCGGATGCGGTGATCGAAAAACTGGTGCAGGTGGCCAAGGACCCCAAGTCCCACCGGTATCCGGAAAGCTCGGGTATGCCCCATTTGAAAAAGGAGATCGCCAAATATTACAAGCGGCACTATGATATCAACTTGGATGCGGAAAAGGAAACATATTTCACCATCGGCTCCAAAGAAGGGATTTCCCATCTGTGCCTGGCCATCATGGGCCCGGGGGATTCTGTGCTGGTGCCGGCGCCGGCCTTTCCCATCCACATCTATGCCGCGGTCATTGCCGGGGCCAATGTCATGCGGATCCCCATTGCACCGGAGCAGGGATTTTTGAACCGAATCATAAACATCTGCGAATCCTGCTACCCCGCCCCCAAAGTGCTGATGCTCAACTATCCCCACAACCCCACCGGCGTGGTTACGGACACTGCTTTTTTCACAGAGATCGTTGCCCTGGCCAAGCGGTTCAAATTCATGGTGATAAATGACTTTGCCTATTCCAAGATCACCTTTGACGGGTATCAGGCCCCCAGTTTTCTGGAGGCCCCCGGTGCCAAGGATGTGGGAGTGGAGTTCGGCTCTTTTTCAAAATCTTACAACATGGCGGGCTGGCGTATCGGATATTGTGTGGGCAATGAACAGATCGTCAAGGCCCTGGGCCAGATCAAGGGGTATTTTGACTACGGCATCTTTTCCGCCATCCAGGTGGCGGGCATCATTGCGCTGAGAGACTGTGACGATACCATCCCGGTGCTGGCCAAAACCTATGAAACCCGGCGGGATGTCCTGTGTAACGGCCTGACCCGCATGGGATGGGATATCACCCCGCCCAGGGCCGGCATGTTTGTATGGGCAAAAATACCAGCACCTTTCGATAAAATGGGGGCTCTGCAGTTTGCCATCGAGATGATGGACCGGGCCAACGTGGCAGTGGCACCGGGCACCGGGTTCAGTGAGGAGGGCGAAGGCTACCTGCGCCTGGCCCTTGTAGAAAATGAGGAGCGGCTGCGCCAAGCCATGCGGCAGATGAAAAAAGCTATGGATGCCCTGTCAGCAGAATTATAAAAAAAGACCTGATATCCGCTTTCTTGTGATATCAGGTCTTTTTTGCGTGATTTTTTCGGGATTCTAATAATCCAGAGATGACACCTCTAATGCATGCTTCTGGATAAAGTTGCGCCGTGGTTCCACCTCTTCGCCCATGAGCAGAGTGAATATCTCGTCCGCTTTTTCTGCATCCTCGATGTTCACCTGAAGCATCATGCGCTTTTCGGGATTCATGGTTGTGTCCCACAGCTGTTCCGCATTCATCTCCCCTAAACCTTTGTACCGCTGGATGGTAATGCCTTTTTTGGCCTCCGCCATAATAAAGGCGTACAGGTCGTCAATGGTGGTAAACGCATTTTTGATTTTGGCATCTTCTTGTTTGGACATGATGCAGAAAGGGGGTTTGTTGAGTTCCGCTATTTTTTCATAGCTTTTGAGCATCTGCTTGTAGTCGCTGGTGGCCAGAATTTCCCTGCCCACCCGGAGCAGAAATTGTTTTCCCTCCTTGTCATAAATATCCATCTCAAAAATGTTGCGCTCCTTGTCATATTCGATCTCCCTCGGCTGGTAACCGGCTTTTTCCAGATCCTCTGACAACGCCACAAAGTTGCTGCGTTTTTCCAGGAAAAATTTATCCCTGACCCCGTGGTGGATGACATTGAGCAGCATGCCGGTATCAAAATCACGCTTGCGCAGCAAAGACACTGCATTGAAGTAACTGGTCATGTCCAGCATGAACTGGTAGAATTTTTCCTCGGGGATCGGGTCGGTCTGCTCGTTGATGAACAGATCTTTCTGGGAGGCGATGCGCTGGATCAGGTACTGGGAATATTCCTCCTCGTTTTTCAGGTACAGTCCGCTTTTTCTGGATCCCACCCGGAACAAAGGCGGCTGGGCAATATACAGATACCCTTTGGCGATCATCTCGGGCATCTGGCGGTAGAAAAAGGTGAGCAGAAGGGTCCGTATATGGGAGCCGTCCACATCTGCATCTGTCATGATAACCACCTTATGGTACCGGATCTTTTCCACATCATATTCTTCCTTTCCGGCACCGGTTCCCAGCACTGTGATGATGTTCTTGATTTCATCACTGCGCAGAATCTTGTCAAACCGGGCTTTTTCCACATTGAGAATCTTGCCTTTCAAAGGCAGAATAGCCTGGAACCTTCTGTCCCTTCCCTGTTTGGCAGACCCGCCGGCAGAATCACCCTCCACCAGGAACAGCTCTCTTTCCGCCGGGTCTGCAAACTGGCATTCCGCCAGCTTGCCCGGCAGGGTGGAATCCATGAGGGTCCCTTTTTTCCGGGCCAGTTCCCTTGCCCGTTTGGCTGCATCCCTTGCCCTCGCCGCATCCACAGCCTTGGATATGATTTGTTTTGCCACGGTGGGATTTTCTTCCATAAACTGCCCCAGTTTCTCGTTGAGCATAGATTCCACTATACCCTTGACATCGTTGTTGCCCAGCTTGGTTTTGGTCTGGCCTTCGAACTGGGGCTCCATGATCTTCACGGAAATGATCACGGCCAGGCCTTCTCTCATGTCATCGCCGGAAAGCTTAAGGTTCTGCATGTTTTTGGGCAGGGTTTTGGAACCGGCTATATAAGCGTTAACGGTCCGGGTGAGGGCGGCCTTGAACCCGGATACATGAAATCCGCCCTCTATGGTACGGATATTGTTGGCATAGGAATACAGTTTTTCCTTGAAGGTGTCGTTGTACTGAATGGCCACCTCCACCTGGACATCTTTTTTATCACCTTCTATGTGAATGGGATCATGCAGCGGGGTGGTGGATCTGTTGAGATACTCAACAAACGATACAATGCCGCCTTCATAGAAAAAATCATCTTTTTGGGCAGACCGCTCATCTTCGATAATGATCCTGACCCCTTTGTTCAGAAATGCCAGCTCCCGCATGCGCCGGGACAGCACCTCATAATCAAATTCATTTTCATTCATGATGGTGAAATCCGGGGTAAACCTGATCCTGGTCCCTTTTTTCACGGTATCGCCTTTGATCACAAGGTCGGTGAGTTTATGGCCCCGGGAATAGGTCTGGTGGTAAATTTTCCCGTTTTTATACACCTCCATTTCCAGATGCTGGGACAGGGCGTTGACAACGGAAATTCCCACACCATGGAGACCGCCTGAAACTTTATAGGAATCCTTGTCGAATTTTCCGCCGGCATGCAGCTTGGTCATGACCACTTCACAGGCCGGTATGTGCTCTGTTTCATGCATTTCAACCGGAATACCCCGGCCGTTGTCAATCACACTTACGCTGTTATCCGGGTGGATGGTGATGTTGATGGTATCACAATGGCCAGCCATTGCTTCGTCAATGCTGTTGTCCACCACCTCATACACCAGGTGATGAAGTCCTTCCATATCCACGTTACCGATGTACATGGACGGTCTTTTGCGGACCGCTTCCAGTCCTTCCAGAATTTTGATACTGTCTGCGTTGTATTCTTTTGTCACGGTGTTTTCTTTCATGATAAATGCATTGCCATTATTGCACAAATGAGGTTGTCATCATCCAGGGATTTGATGATGCACGGACTTTTGATCTCTTTTATATGGAGCACCACAGTGGCCTGGTCAAACAGGTTCAAAGCATCCATAAAATATCTGGGGTTGAAGGCGCTCTTGATTTCTTCACCATCATACCCGATCATCATGCGCTCTTTGGATTCTCCGATTTCCGGATTGGTGATGGTTACGGTCAGTTCGCCTTTCTTGAAATTGATGATCACGCTCTTGTAATCATCTGAGGTCAGAATGGACACCCGCCGCATCAGGGTGAAAAACATGGTGCGGTCCACTTCAATGCCGGTCATAAGATCGGTGTTTATGATGGGCCTGTAGTCAGGATACGCTCCCTGCAGCAGTTTTATCATAATGGATTCATTGACCCGCTGAAAAATAAAGTGGTTGTCCTTGATGCCCACCCGGATGGTTTCAGAACTGTTATCAATAAACTTATGCAGTTCTGACAGCCCTTTTTTGGGAATAATAACATCTTGTTCAGGCAGGACAAGATCCCCGGTGTAAGGGGCATCATAACAGTGCAGGCGCCTGGAATCAGTGGAAACCATGCGTAAAAACGGTGTGTCATTTTTTGTGATTTTTTCAATCAAAGCCCCCAGTACATAGATGCGTTTTTCATCTCCTAGGGCGGAAACCACAGCGGCAACCTCTACCATTTTCCGCAGATCCCTGGCATCGATTTCAATGAAATCCACATTTTCGATCACCGGGGTTTCCGGAAAATTTTCATAATCTGATGACACAATATGAAACAGGCTGTCGCCTTTTCCGATCTCCACCCACCGGTTTTCCACTTCATTGACAGGAATGGTATTGTCCGGGTATTCCCGGATAATTTCAAAAAATTTTTTTGAACTGATGGACAAAATGCCTTCTGTTTCCACCTGCGCATCATAGGTCCCTGTAAATACGGTTTCCAGATCATTGGCAGTGATGATGATCTGGTCTCCCATGGCCTTGATCAATACGTCCGAGGTGATGGTCAGATTTGTTTTTCTGCCGGTGATCCCCTGGATTTTTGAAAGGATCTCCAGGACCTCTTTTCTGTCAAATGAAAATCTCATTCAGGTTCCTTTTCCTATCTCTTATTGATTATATTTTTTCAAAATATTTATCTTAAAACAGGGCAATTATCAATTGATAAATATTTTGGTTATTTATTTATAATTAGATTTTAAAAAACAATAATAACAATAAGGGGTGTTCATATGTTTAAAACTTTTTAATTATTTGAAATACCATTATATTTTTATGGGTTTTGTGTTGAAAAAATGTTGGTATACATCACATATGTCACAGGTTTTGAACCCGTGCTGCAAAAGGTGTTTAAAAAGGGGCAGTTTTGATCATTTTTTCAACAAAGTTTTAATCATTGTATATCCAGGCGCGCATCCGCCGCAAGCTGTTGTCTTTCCAGTCATCTGCCGTGCGCAGGTATAGATAGGCCAAAAACAGGGTGTCAATAACCTGGGTGATCCGGAAAAGCAGATGGGCTTTTTCAAGGATCAGGCCTTCGATCTCATCATCAACGCCGTCCCTGCCGGCAGAAGGGGTTTTCAGCCCGGTGATATTGAAGCTCTCTCCTTTGATGGTGAATTTGTATTCCTCTTCCTGGCCAAGGGTGCACAAAAGGTTCATTTCCGTAACCTTGGCCCCTTTTTTCAGGGCGGTGGTTCCTTCTTCAAGACCGGCCTGATCCCCCTTGATGGTAATTTTTTCCTTGGATTTATCACCTAATGTATTTTCCAGTACCAGAGAATTGCCGATATCAAGGGAAACCGGTTCCTTTGATGCCATTATCCGGGTGATATCCTGGTCTGTTTCTATGATAAACCACAGCCAGGTTAAAAAGTCATTTCCTAAAAAGCCGTATTTATTGTAGGCGGTTGCAATATCCAGCATGGGTTACCTCACATGGTGCAGGGGGGTCAGGGTCAATATCCGGTCTTTCTGCGCAGATGAAAAAGCAGATTTTGTTTCAACCAGGGTATAGGGAAAAATGCGGATGGGTTTGAGGTTAAAGGATTTTAAAAATATGTTTTCAAAAAATTCATTGGCAGCCTTCTGGGTGGTGAGCAAAAAAAGGTCAGCTGATTCATAGTTCCAGAGAATATCATACACATTGGGGATGGACGGCATTTTGTGCATGAGCACATCCATGACCATCTCCTTGATTTCAGATTTTTCGTTTTTGGAAATAAAATCCCTGCCGGATTTTTCCTTTTTCTTTTCAATTTCAATGGCCATCTGTTTTTGCACAAGTTTGGCAGGGATCGATTTTTTATCGATGCGCAGAGAAAAAAGAAAATAGGGACCGAAAACAAAGGAAAATTTTTCAAAATCCGGCAGATACGGGCTTTCATACGGGGTCCACCCGGCGGAAATTTCTTCGTATTCATTTTCCAGTTTCGGGATGGCATGTTTGACCAGTCCCTGGCGCACCTGTTCCATGGGCTCACTGTCAAATGTATTCTGGATGTAATACCGGCTCACAGAAAAGGTGGTGGATAAAAATCCCATGTAAACTCCTTGTAATATGCTGCTAAGGTATTTTTTTTATTAAAAATAAAATTAAAAAAACATCTGAATACTCTACCATATTTTTTAGCAGAAGCATAGGAAATAGATACAGGATACTACCAGGGATGACATGCGGTGCACAGATATGTGTGCATTTATTCATGTAATTACCTGATGGAAGGTGGATACGGCATTTACAAATTTGATAATTTATTGTATGAGTTACAGGTTATATTGGGATTTTTATATGTTCGCATAAAACCACAAGAGGTGAAAATTATGAAAAAAAGCATGCAGACAATTGACGGGAATACCGCTGCAACCCATGTGGCATATGCCATGAGTGAAGTGGCAGCCATATATCCCATTACCCCATCCAGTCCGCTGGGGGAAATAGCCGATTCCTGGGCGTCCAAGGGCCGCAAAAATATATTCGGCCAGGTGCTGGATGTCAAGCAGATGCAGTCCGAGGCCGGTGCAGCAGGGGCTGTCCATGGGTCTCTGGCAGCAGGGGCTCTGACCACCACCTTTACCGCCTCCCAGGGGCTGCTGCTTAAAATTCCCAATATGTACAAAATATCCGGGGAGCTGCTGCCCTCTGTGTTTCATGTCACTGCCCGGTCCATATCCGCACATGCCCTGTCCATATTCGGGGACCACCAGGATGTCATGGCAGCAAGACAGACCGGATTTGCCATGATCGCTTCTTCATCGGTCCAGGAAGCCCAGGACCTGGCCCTGGTTGCCCATCTGGCCACAGTGGATGCCCGGGTGCCGTTTCTCCATTTTTATGACGGGTTCAGAACCTCCCATGAGATCCAGAAAATTGAAATGATTGACTATGAAGATATGGCATCTTTGTTTAATTTTGAGGCCTACAAAGCATTCAAATCCCGGGCTGTGAACCCGGAACATCCGGATACCAGGGGTACGGCCCAGAACCCGGACATCTATTTTCAGGGAAGAGAAGCGGTCAACACATATTATATGAAAGTTCCGGCCATTGTCACAGCATATATGAAAAAGGTGGGGGATTTGACCGGACGGCCTTACCGTCTGTTTGACTATGTGGGAGATCCCCAGGCATCCCATGTTGTCGTAGCCATGGGATCTGCCTGTGAAGCCATCGAAGAATCCATTGCATGCCTCAATGAACAGGGATACCGTTTGGGCCTGGTCAAGGTCCGGCTGTACCGGCCCTTTGACACCCAGGCATTTTTACAGACCGTTCCTGCCACCGTGGAAACCATTACAGTGCTGGACAGAACCAAGGAACCCGGCGCCATCGGCGAACCCCTGTATACAGATGTGTGCACCGCATTCATGGAATACGGGGAAGGACCGAAAATCATCGGGGGCCGGTACGGGCTCTCTTCCAAGGAGTTCAACCCATCCATGATCAAGGCGGTGTATGAAAACATGAATGCCGTATCCCCGAAAAACCATTTCACCGTGGGGATCGATGATGATGTGACCCACACATCCCTGGAGGTGGAAAAAGGGTTTGACCCGGCACCGGAAGGCACCATTTCCGCAAAATTCTGGGGACTGGGTTCTGACGGTACGGTTGGTGCCAACCAGTCCGCCATCAAGATCATCGGAGACAACACAGACAAGTACGCCCAGGGATATTTTGCCTATGATTCCAAAAAATCCGGGGGTTTGACCGTGTCACACCTGCGGTTCGGGGATGTGAAGATCAAATCCACCTATCTGATTGAAAATCCGGATTTTGTGGCCTGCCACAAATCCAATTATGTGCAGATCTATGATGTGCTCAAGGGAATCAAGGAAGGGGGCACGTTTCTGCTCAACTCCCAGTGGTCTGTAAAGGATATGGAAACCCAGATACCCGGGGATGTGCGCAAGACCATTTATGATAAAAAACTCAACTTCTACAATATTGATGCAGTGGCCATTGCTGAAAAGATCGGCCTGGGCAACCGCATCAACATGATCATGCAGACCTGTTTTTTCAAGCTGTCCAATGTGCTGCCCGTGGAGGAGGCCATCACCCTGCTCAAGCAGGATATCCAGGTGATGTTCGGCAAAAAAGGGGATGCCGTTGTGAACATGAATATAGAGGCGGTGGATAAGACCCTTGACAACCTGAAAAAAGTAAAGGTTCCCAAATCCTGGAAAGACGCGGTCAGAGAAGAGACCCATGCGGAACCGGCCACGCCTTTCGTTGAAAATGTGATGCGCAAAATCAATGCCCAGGGCGGAGATGACCTGCCTGTATCAGCATTTTCCGTGGACGGGGTATTTGAACAGGGAACCTCCAAATATGAGAAACGCGGGGTGGCCATCAATGTGCCGGAATGGATACCGGAGAACTGCATCCAGTGCAACCAGTGCGCCTTTGTCTGCCCCCATGCCGCCATTATTCCCATTGTTGCTACACAAGATGAACTGGCAGGTGCGCCGGACAACTTTGTTACGGTGGACGGCAAAGGCAAGGGCATGGAAGATTATAAATTCAGAATTCAGGTAAACCCCCTTGACTGCCAGGGTTGCGGCAACTGCGCCGACATCTGCCCGGCCAAGACAACCGCTCTGGTGATGAAACCGTTGTCCACCCAGGTGGATGAACAAAAAATCAACCATACATTTTCTCTGGACATTCCCTTTAAAACCGATATTCTCAAACGGGAAACCGTCAAGGGCAGCCAGCTGCACAAACCCCTGCTCGAGTTCTCCGGAGCCTGTGCCGGGTGCGGAGAGACCCCCTATGTCAAGGTGATCACCCAGCTGTTCGGCGAAAGAATGACCATTGCCAATGCCACGGGATGTTCTTCCATCTGGGGAGGATCAGCACCGTCTACACCTTACTGCACCAATGCAGACGGACACGGCCCTGCCTGGGCGAGCTCCCTTTTTGAGGATGCTGCGGAATACGGGTACGGCATGATGCTGGCCACCCAGAGCCGCCGCAGCACACTGGCATCCAAAATGAAACAGGCCCTGGAAACAGATCTGGCCCCGGAGGTAAAACAGGCCCTGGAAGGCTGGCTGGATGGCAAGGATGACCCTGAGATATCCGCCAAATACGGATTTGCCCTCAAAACCCTGCTCAAGGATGTAAATCATGGGAGTCTCAAGGAAATTTATGAAGAAAAAGATGTGTTCACCAAAAAATCCCACTGGATATTCGGGGGGGACGGCTGGGCCTATGACATCGGGTTCGGGGGTCTGGACCATGTGCTGGCCTCGGGAGAAGACATCAATATCCTGGTGATGGACACAGAAGTGTACTCCAACACCGGGGGCCAGTCCTCCAAAGCCACCCCCACCGGTGCCATTGCCAAATATGCGGCATCCGGTAAAAAGATCGGCAAAAAAGACCTGGGCCGGATGATGATGACTTACGGGTATATTTATGTGGCATCCATCTCCATGGGCGCCAACAAGAACCAGACCATGAAAGCACTGCTGGAAGCGGAAAAATATCCTGGACCATCTTTGATCATCTGCTATGCCCCCTGCATCAACCAGGGGATCAGAAAAGGCATGGGAAAATCCCAGGAAGAAGGCAAGCTGGCCGTTGAATCCGGTTACTGGCCATTGTACCGGTTCAATCCGGATCTCATAGATGCGGGCAAAAATCCCTTTATTCTGGATTCAAAGGAACCAGACGGCAGTCTCCAGGAATTTTTAAGCGGTGAGGTGCGGTTTGCGGCCCTGGAAAAAAGTTTTCCTGAAGAATCCCGGCGGTTGCGCAAAAAAATAGAAAAAGAGGTCAATGACCGGTATGCCATGCTCAAAATGATGGCAGACGTGGGAAAATCCGCTGATGATAAAAAACAGAAATAATCATATAACCAAAAAGGGTTAACTCCCCACTTTAATGGCCGGAACCTGGAACAGGTTCCGGCCATTATGCCGGGCGGGCAAGATGGTTTCACGGCAGGCCCATGAACTTTGAGCGACTCAGAATACGCCTGATTATGGCATTTATGCTTGTGTCACTTGTTCCCCTGGCCTCTTTGGGATACAAGCTCATCTCCCAGGGAGAAACCCTGATTGAAGAAAGGGCCTCCTCTTATCTGAACGGGCTGTCCAAACAGAACGCCGGGGCAATCAGGGAATTCATGCTGGAAAGGGTCAATGATCTCAAACACCTGTCCGGTATGATCTGTATGCTTGATCCGGAGACTGCCGTACTTGCAGGGCATCTGGAACAGATGAAAGACCGGGTACCGTCCTACCTGGGATTTTTTGCTGGGGACAGGACAAAAAACATTTTCTTTTCCACCCGGGATCCTGCCATGGATCCGCTTCTGGATCAGCAGGCGGTGACGCACACATGGATGGGTGCTTCATTTACCGATATTTTTGCATTTCCCCTTGGGGAAAAAAAAATACCCGCTTTGGTGGTCTGCACATCCATAGCAGCAACACCGGAAAAAAACTGCACCAGGTTATGTGCGGTGATTGATTTTCGGTTTGTGGATCAGCTGCTGCGGAAAAGTAATATTGAAGATACAGGTGAAGTGTATCTGGTGGATGATACAGGCAGGTTTTTGTCTGCTTCACGGTTCGGGGCCAGGGCACTTGCAGACACCATTGCCATCGATCTTTCAGACGGCCGGGCCCACGGGCTGCATGAAATAAGAGACTACAGAGGTGAGCAGGTGCTCCAGGCCTACCAGAGAGTGGACACCTTCCCCTGGTATGTGATGGCGGACCAGGATATGGCGGAAATTTTGAACCGCATCAGAAACCTGGGGCGGGAGGCCATAATTTACGGACTGTTGACGGCCCTGGTTGTTTTCGGACTGGCGCTTTTTATTTCAACGGTTATCGTCAATATTTTAAAGGCCAAATACCAGTATGAAAAAGAGCTGGAGTTTCAGGTCATCCAGAAGGAAAAACTGGCATCATTGGGTCTTTTGACCTCCGGTCTTGCCCATGAACTGAACACACCCCTTGCCAATGCCCTGCTCTATACCCAGATCGCAAAAGAAGAGCTGTCCGAATCCGGGGATGAAAAGGTGCATCAAAGGCTTGCCACAGTCATTGATGAGGTCAGGCGGGGCAGCACCATCATCAGAAACCTGCTGGATTTTTCCCGCCATTCCCAAAAAGACGATAACACAACCGACAGCAACAAGATTGTGGCAAAGCTGATGGATATCACCAGGCCTCATTGTGGGGCAAAACATATCAGGGTAACAGCAGAACTGGAACCGGCAATCCCTTTTGTAAATGCTGATGCAAGCACGTTTCAGGCCATATTGACCAACCTTGTGGCCAATGCGGTTGAAGCCATGGACAAAGGCGGGGTGCTCACGGTGAAAACACGGTATATACCGGCAGTTAAAAAAATAAAAATAGAGGTTGCAGATTCAGGACCCGGCATAGCCCCGGAAGAACTAAAAAAAATTTTTGATCCTTTTTTCACCACCAAAAAACCAGGGGACGGTATTGGACTCGGCCTTTTTGTCAGCTATGAAATGGCCAGAAAACTGGGGGGAGATATCAGGGTTATCAGCGCAACCAGAGAGCAGGCAAAAAGGCCGGGGACGGTTTTTACCCTTGAACTGCCTGCTGCACAGGATGTTTTATGAAAAAATGTAAGATTCTGGTGGTTGAAGATGATGAAAAAATGAATCAGGGACTGGTGTATGTGCTTTCAAAACAGGGCTATGCCGTGACATCGGTTGATACCGGCGAAAAAGCATTGGAACAGATCAAAGACACCCGGTTTGACCTGGTTCTGTCAGATTTGAAACTTCCCGGTATTGATGGCAGCCAGCTTCTGCGTGCAGCCAGAAAATATGATCCGGATATGATGTTTATCATCATCACGGCATACGGCACGGTTGATACGGCAGTATCTGCCATGAAGCAGGGGGCGGAAGACTATATCCTCAAACCCTTTGACATGGAAGAACTGCGGCTGGTCATCAAAAAAACCCTGGAAAAGCGGCAGCTGGTTTTAAACAATCTCCGGCTGCAGCAGCAGCTGGAAAAAAAATATACCTTTGACAATATAGTGGGCACCAGTGAAGCAATGATGGGGGTTTTCAAGGCCATCAATTTTGTCAAGGACGCACACGCCACCGTGCTGATAAAAGGAGAAACCGGCACAGGAAAGGAACTGGTTGCCAAGGCCATTCACTTTAATTCCCACAAGGCATCAAAACCCTATATTCCCGTCAATTGCGCCGCCCTCAATGAAAATCTGCTGGCCAGCGAATTGTTCGGCCATGTCAAAGGGGCATTCACCGGCGCCATCTCCGACAAAATGGGGTTTTTTGAGGCGGCTGACGGCGGCACCATATTTCTGGATGAAATCGGTGATATCGGCCCAGGCCTGCAGCAGACATTTTTGCGGGTCCTGGAAAACATGGAAATTCAGCCGGTTGGTTCCCATGAAACAAAAAAGGTGTCTGTCAGGGTCATTGCAGCCACAAACAAGGACCTTGAGGCCATGGTTGAACAGGGCAGGTTCAGAAAAGATCTGTATTACCGGCTGCATGTGGTTGTAATCGACCTGCCGCCTTTACGGGAGCGGCAAGGGGATATCAGTCTTCTGGCACACCATTTTTTGCACCAGTATTGTGCCGGCAACAACAAATCAATCACCGCCATCTCACAGGCGGTATTAAAAAAGCTGGAGGCATATCCCTGGCCCGGAAATGTAAGAGAGCTTGAAAATATCATTGAACGGGCCACGCTTTTTGAAACAGGCCCTAAACTGACCCTGAACAGCCTGCCCCATGCATTGATCAGACAGGATACTAAGAAAGATGCCAGCGATATCCATTCTCTGGAACAATTGAGCAGGCACCATATCTGCAAGGTTCTGGAAAAAACAAACCGGAACAAAACCCGGGCATCCAGACTGCTGGGCATTGACCGGTCCACCCTGTGGCGCATCATGAACCGCCTGGACATAAAATAGTGTTGCACATTGCATCACCTGATGCAGTATGCAATAGTTTCGCCGGTTTCCTTCTTCCTTATTTTACCAATGTATTTTCTGTAACATATTATATTTAATGGTTTTTTGTTTCTTTTCTGTCCATGGCATAAACATTGCTCTTGGTATGTGCCGGCAGATCCTGTATTGTTATGTGCCGGTATCGGCAGATGTCCGGTCTCCGGCAGTGCAGGGCAATAAAATACCACGTAAAAAAAGCAAAGGATGCCCTATGGAAAACAACGTTTTTGGAAACCTGATGGATTGGGGGTCTGTTCTGGAAAAACTGGAAAGACTGTCCCGTACCGGTGAACTGGGATACTGCCAGGATGAATTGATCCGCCTGCTCAGGTTTGATCATAACTGGCGGCTGCGGGAGGCTGCCATCGAGGCATTGCCGTTTGTTGAAAATCCGGGCCTGGACCTGGCACAGGAGGTTCTTTTGTTAATAAAGCGCAGGGATCTGTATTATGATATCAGAATTCTGGCAACAGACAGCTTTGAAAAAATAGCGCGTGCCATGGTGAAGAATCCTGACATTGATAAAGACAGATTACAGGCATTTTTCACTGCCGCCATAAAAGATCTCAACGCCCTGCTTTCCTCTCCTGAACCACCGATATTTTACACCGCTTTGCAGCAGTGTGCCGGCCAGATCAAAAAAACAGCATCAGATCTGTAGCAGGAAACCCCTGAAAACCTATTATCCAGAATAAACAATAAGGAGCCATACCATGTTGATCGGGATACCCAAAGAGATCATGTACAAGGAAAACCGGGTTGCAGCACTTCCGGAAACCATTGAAAAATTCATAAAACTGGGATTTGACGTGCTTGTGGAAACAAAGGCCGGTGCCGGGGTTTTTGTGGATGATGACCACTACCGCAGTGCCGGGGCCGACATTGCAGCAGACGCTGCCCAGGTGTTTGAAAAGGCGGATATTATTTTAAAGGTGAAAGAACCCTTGTTCAATGAACAGTTCAACACCCATGAGATAGACATGATAAAGGAAAACACCATCCTCATCACCTTTCTGCACCCGGCTGCACCATCCAATCATAATGATGTGAAAAAGCTGCAGAAGCGGCATATCACGGCATTTACCATGGATGGTATTCCCAGGATTTCCCGGGCCCAGCGCATGGATCCGCTGACATCCATGAGTGCCATTACAGGCTATAAATCCATTATCATTGCAGCAGCCAATTTCCCGAAATTCGTACCCATGATCGGTACCTCCATCGGCATGATAAAACCTGCCAATATCCTGGTGATCGGCACGGGTGTGGTGGGTCTCCAGGCCATTGCCACAGGCAAACGGCTGGGGGGGGTGGTCAAGGCGGTGGATATCCGGCCGGATGCAAAAAAAGAGGCGGAAAGCCTTGGGGTCAAAGTGGTGGGATTTGATGCCCCGCCGGAACTTGTGATCGGAGACGGCGGGTATGCAAAAGCCCTTTCCGACGACTGGCTTGAAAAAGAACGCCAGGCCCTGGCCCCCCTGGTGGCAGAGGCTGATATTATTGTCCTCAGCGCCCTGGTGCCCGGGGAGGTGGCCCAGACCCTGGTGACCCGGAAAATGGTGGAAACCATGAAACCCGGTTCAGTGATTGTGGATGTCTCCATTGACCAGGGCGGCAATTGCGAGATCACCGACCCGGGAAAAGAGTTCATCCATAACGGGGTGTATATCTGCGGTATTAAAAATATTCCGGGTTCGTTGCCCGTGCATTCCTCCTGGCTGTACGCCAACAACCTGTATTATTTTGTGGAAAACCTGTTTAAAAACAAGGCAACCGATTTTGATATGACAGATGAGATCATCAAAGACTCCCTGGTGACCCATAAAGGAGAGCTGTTCCATAAGGGTACCAGAAAAGCCATGGGCCTGTCTGATTAACCGCAACCCGTAACTGTATCCGGAGCAGTCCAATGACAAATCTATTATTGATGGCAGGGGTGTTTGTTTTTTCCTTTGTGGTGGGGTATTTTCTGATCTCCCGCATCCCGACCCTGCTGCACACCCCGCTGATGTCCATGACAAACGCCATATCCGCAGTCACCATTCTGGGGGTGTTGATTCTTTTTTCCGTCACATCCACACGGTCTGAACAAATCATCGGATCTGTGGCCTTTATCATGGCTGCCTTCAACCTGGTGGGTGGATTTGCCATAACCGACCGGATGCTGCGCATGTTCAGGAAAAAGCAGAGGGAGGGGAAAAAATAATGCCACAGACATATGCTTTTGGGAACCTGGTTCTGGATTTTTGTGTCATCGGTATTCTGATCCTGGGGATATGGCTGTTCCGCCGGCCCTTTCTGGCAAAATACGGTAACCTTGCGGCCGCCTTTGCCCTGTTGTGTGCCGCAATCCTGGTGATTTCCCGGAACGGGATCATGCATCCTAATATTGTGGTGTTCTGCCTTCTGGCCGGGGCAGTTCCCGGGGTTTGGGTGGCCAGAAAGATCACCATGATCCAGATTCCGGCCATGGTGGCGTTCCAGCACGGTGCTGGCGGGATTGCAGCGTTTTTTCTTTCCCTTGCAGAGCTGATGCGCGGCTTTGAGCACCTGGGGGCCATGAATGAAATATCCGGTCTTCTGGGTCTGGCCATCGGTGCACTGACCTTTTCCGGCAGCATGGTTGCCGCAGGCAAGCTGTCAGGCAGGCTGGGGCAGACCCCGACCATTCTGCCGCACCATACCCGGCTTGTCATGGCAAACCTGGGGGCCATGATTGTATTGGTCATTGCCGCATTTTTTGCACCGGCCGGGGCTGTTCTGGTGTTTTATCTGCTCATCATCGTCCTTTCCATCCTGTTCGGCATTGTGTTCTCCATCCGTATCGGCGGGGCGGACATGCCGGTGCTCATCTCCTTTTTAAACGCCACTGCAGGGGTGGCAGCCGCCTTTTGCGGCATGATTATCGAGAACCAGCTGCTGATCGCCTGCGGGGCCACCGTGGCCGCTTCCGGGTCTATCCTTACACATGTGATGTGCAAGGCCATGAACCGCAGCCTTTTCCATGTATTTGTACCGAAAAAAAGGCCTGAAAAATCTGGTGCCGGTTCGGGTACAGAACCTGATACACCTGCCCTGTCCGGTCTTGCACCGCCTGCGGCGGAACAGGCCCCAAAAGTGGAAAAACCGGCATCCAATCCTTTTGAAACGGCAGCGGACCTGGCCCGCAATGCTGAAACGGTTATTATTGTGCCTGGATACGGCATGGCGGTTGCCCAGGCCCAGTTTGATGTGATCGAGCTGTCCAGCAAACTGGTTTCCATGGGAAAAAAGGTGGTCTTTGCCATTCATCCGGTGGCCGGACGTATGCCGGGCCACATGAATGTCCTCCTGGCCGAGGCCGGGGTGGATTATGATATGCTGGCGGAAATGGATGATATCAATCCTGCATTCAGCCAGACCGATCTGTGTTTTGTGATCGGGGCCTGCGATGTGGTGAACCCGGCAGCCATGGAAACGGACGGATCTCCCATATCCGGCATGCCCATTTTACGCAGCCATGAAGCAAAACATGTGGTGTGCTGTAACCTGGATGACAAACCAGGGTATTCCGGGGTTGAAAACTCCCTGTATAAAAACAGCAACACCGTCATGCTGCTGGGAAATGCCAAAGAAACCATCCGGCAGGTTGTGGAAAACCTGTCAGAAGAACAGCCACATGAAAAGGGTGCCCGTTCAGAAACCGGCACCGGGATCCAACCCCAGGACAGGAAGCAGGAAAATTTTCTGGATGCTGCCGTGGTACAATTGGTGTCAGCCCAAAAAATTATTATCATACCCGGCTATGGCATGGCACTGGCCCAGGCCCAGTTCAAGGTGGTGGAACTGGCTGATCTGCTGGCATCCATGGGGGCGCAGGTTGCATTTGCCATCCACCCGGTGGCCGGACGTATGCCGGGCCACATGAATGTGCTCCTGGCTGAAGCGGAAGTGGATTATGACAAACTGGTTGAAATGGATGACATCAATCCGGCATTTTCCCAGACCGATGTGGCGCTGATATTCGGGGCCTGTGACGTGGTGAATCCGGCTGCCATGGAAACCGATGGCAGCCCCATATCCGGCATGCCCATACTCAGGGCCCATGAGGCAAAAACCGTGGTGGTCTGCAATTTTGACGCAAACCCCGGCTATTCAGGGGTGGACAACACCCTGTATGCTGATCCCAAAACCATCATGCTGCTGGGGGATGCTGCCGCCACAGCCAGTGATCTGATTGCCGGGGTAAAAAAAGCGCAATAGCCGGCAGGTTGCCACCGGCACTGGATATTTGCCATAAGCATACCAGGTTTTCGATCGCTGTGTGCAGCACTCTGTCCCAGGCCCCCTCCGGCTCTGACGGTCCGTTCACAGGACACCACCAGGGGCTCCCCACAAAAACGCACGCTGCTATAGCAAATATTCAGACCGGCATAAAATCCTTTACTATTTTTCCATCTTTGGATATGTTGCTGCCCAACGTTGTGTATACATGGGTACCTGGATGGTCACATGACCGCCTGGAAGAATGGCAGATTGTTACAATACAAAGGAAAAGGCGGTTTTGGAAAAAAAAACATACCCAAAGAAATTGACCCTTCCCAAAAAACATCTGCTGCCGGGTTTACTGGCGCTTGTGTTACTGGTTTGCTGGATGGCAGCCGGTTGTCTCCCATCCACCGCCTTTTCCCGGACCCGGGATTTTCCTGCTGATCTGTCTGATAATACAACCGAACAGACTGAAGCTTCTGACATACACCTTATCAAAGGACGCTTCAAAAGCGGGGATACAGCCTCTGATGTTCTTGGGCCCTATTTGTCCCTCCAGGAGATATACTGCCTTGAAAAACAAAGCCGGCCAGTGTTTTCATTCACCCGGTTCAAACAAGGGCAGCCCTTTGACATATCCCTTCACCAAGACCGGTTTGTGGCATTTGCCTATGACATAGATGACCGGCACCGGCTGGTCATCAAAAAAGAGCAGGACAGCTATGATATCAGAAAAATTCCCATCCAGTATGATATTCGGGAAGAGGTGATATCGGTTCACATTTCATCCAGTATTTTTGCGGCTGTAAAAAAAGCAGGGCACTGCACCTCCCTTGCAGGGCAGCTGGCGGATATTTTTGCCTGGGACATTGATTTTGCAAAAGATATCCAGCCCGGGGACAGGTTTCAGGTGCTGGTGGAACAACGGTTCCGTGATGATGCATTCCAGGGATACGGCAATATTCTGGCAGCTGTTTTTGTTAACAAAGGAAAGGCCCACAAAGCATTTTTGTTCACAGATGCAGATGGCCATGCTGGATATTATGATGAAAAAGGGCAATCTCTTCAAAAGGCATTTTTAAAATCCCCGGTGAATTTTTCTAAAATCACCTCCTATTTTTCCGCCAGCAGGCTGCACCCTATTTTAAAAACCAAACGGCCCCATCCCGGGGTGGATTATGCAGCCCCGAAGAACACCCCCATCAAAACCGTTGCCGACGGCACTATTACTGAAATTGCCTATAACAATACAATGGGCCGGTATATGACCATCCGCCATTTTAACGGGTATGAAACCAGTTATTATCATATGA
This sequence comes from Desulfotignum sp., assembly GCA_011390615.1. GTDB lineage: Bacteria > Desulfobacterota > Desulfobacteria > Desulfobacterales > Desulfobacteraceae > Desulfotignum. The sequence goes on from JAABSB010000004.1 coordinate 36,094, forward strand.
ATAAATATGCCGCCGCTATGAAAAAGGGTGCATCTGTTTTCCAGGGAGATATCATTGGATATGTGGGGAAAACAGGCCTTGCCACGGGATACCATCTGTGTTTCCGGGTTGAGAAAAACGGCCATCCTGTAAATCCTTTGAACATTCCGCACACAAGCGCAACACCCATTTCTTTGTCGGAAAAAGAGCGGTTTGTCAAAACTATTGCACTGTATTCAGAAAAACTGATGACAGCCGGGTCCCTGGCCCGGTCCACCCCGTAAAACCCGCAACAAGGCAGGTATCCATGGCCAATCCGGTACGGGAACGTGCAGTTCAGGGATTACAGCCAGGTGATACATTTTGTTTCACCCGGCAGTTTTCACAAAAAGAAACCCGGGATTTCGGCGATTTGACCCAGGATTACAACCCGGTGCATTACGATGCCCGCTGGACCCGGACCAAGGGATTCAAGGGCCTCATCTGCCACGGGCTTCTGGTGGGGGGCATGATCTGTGAATTCGGGGGCCAGGTGGGGTGGCTGGCCACGGGCATGGCATTCAAATTTTTGTATCCGGTTTATTTCGGGGATACCATCCAGTGCAGGGTCACCCTGACCAGTATCCAGGAAAGCGGCAGGGCTGAAGCAGAGGCCGTCTTTACAAACCAGGAAGGCCGGCAGGTGGTCCTGGCCACCCTTACCGGCCGCCTGCCCCTGGAAGGGGAAAAAGCCCTTCTGGACCAGATGGTGTCGGAAGGAGACCCTTTCAACGGGGCATCCCATAAAACCGGCTACGGCATAAACCAGGAACCCGGCGGCAAACCGGGATTATAGCAGATATCGGTTGCAGGTCCTGACGTTCAGTGTGGAAAATTTCCATACCTTTGGAAAATTTCCACAGAAAAATGCTGGTAGTGCGGTAACATACAATATCATAACCATTTGGAATATAAGGCTTTTTATAAAAAAAATTTTCCAGGCACACGATTTGCTTTAGGGTCAGGGTTGTTTGCTAACCTTCAAAGATAAAGGAGAGATCATGCTGGAAAAAAATATTTCATCAGGTCTTTGTGCCAATTGCATACATGCGGGACAATGCGGTTTTATGAAAAACAATACCAGGCCCATAATTTTTTGTGAAGAGTTTTCCTGCGCCTGCCCGGAAGGCACATGCGCACAACCCATTGCAGAGATAACAGCACCATTGGCTGCAGTCAATGGATCATCCCGGGAAAATATCTGCAGCAATTGTGAAAACCTGGAAACCTGCTGCCTGCAGGAAAAACACCATGACACAGTGATGTGCTGTGAAGAATACAGGTGATATCCAAAAAAAAATTGCTGCCCTTGAAAAGCAGAACAGGAAACTGCAGCAGTTTTATGATGCATACCAGCAGGTGCAAAGCAATGAAAAAGAACGGGTAAAAGAACTTAACTGTTTGTACCAGGTCGCCCAGTGTGTGGTACTGGAAAGAAACACCACCGCTGCATTGAAAAAGATTGTTCACATCATTCCCACAGGCTGGCAGTTTTCCCAAAACTGCTGTGCCCGGATTCGGTTCAAAGAAAACATTTATCTGTCCTTTGAATTTTTTGCATCAGATATATGTCAGTCAGAAGACATATGCATCGACAATGAGGCTGTGGGGGCCATAGATGTGTGTTATCACCCGGATGCCGTTGCCGGAACAGCAGATCCTTTTTTAAGCGAAGAACGGAATCTGCTCAAAGGCATTGCCAACATCATCAGTTTTTATATAAAAAAACAAAAAGATGATGAAGCCAGAAAAATAATTCAAAAACAATTGCTGCACAATGATCGTCTGGCCACCATCGGCCGCCTGGCAGCCGGCGTGGCCCATGAATTAAATGAACCTTTGGGCAATATTCTAGGCCTGGCACAGCTGTCACGCAAGTTGCCCAACCTTCCGGAACAGGCAAGAAACGATCTTACCCGGATCCAGGAATGTGTGATGTATTCACGGGAAATTATAAAAAAACTTCTCGCGTTTTCCCGTAACGCCCCTGTGCACAAAGAAAAAATCTGCCTGAACCATGTGATCGAAAACAGCCTCACGTTTCTGGTGGCCCGGTGTGCCAGGGAAGGGATCGCCATTGAAAAGCGGTTCCAGGAGAATCTGTTTGTCATGGCAGATGCCAACCAGATAACACAGGTGGTTACCAATCTGACCATCAATGCTGTACAGGCCATGGAAAACGGTGGGAAAATCACACTGACCGTAAAAAAAACTGCAGACAAAGCGGTTTTTTCCATTGAAGATACCGGGGTCGGAATACCGGGCGAGCATATCAGCAGTGCGTTTATGCCGTTTTTTACCACAAAGGATGTGGACCAGGGCACCGGCCTGGGACTTTCTGTTGTGTACGGCATTGTTAAAAACCATGATGGTGATATAAAGGTCAGCAGTGAGCCTGGAAAAGGCAGTGTTTTTGAAATATCACTGCCGCTGGAGAGCGATTGATGTCGGACAAAAAATCAAAGGCACAGATTCTGGTTGTGGATGACAACAAGATTACCTGTGAGGTCATTCAAAGAAACCTTGCATCTGAAGGATACCGTGTGTTTCTTGCCCATAATGTGGAAGATGCGGCTGCTGTTCTTTCCCGCCAGGATATTGATCTGCTGATCACCGATTATAAGATGCCCCGGCTGACCGGACTGGATATGATCCAATATGCCCGGGATCATTTCCAGGACCTGGGGATCATAATGCTTACAGGGTACGGGTCCATTAAAGGGGCTGTGTCAGCCCTGAAACAGGGGGCAGATGAATATATCACCAAGCCCTTCACTGATAAGGAACTTATGGACACCGTGGCAAAATGCATAAAAAGATATCAGGAGCGCAGGATAGATCCTGGTATGCTCTATTCTGACACCTGGTCCCGCTTCGGTATTATTGGGCAGTCTGAAAAAATGCAGCATCTGTTTGCCGCCATAAAAAAAGCCGGTGAAAATGATGCCACAGTCCTGATACAAGGGGAAAGCGGGACAGGGAAGGAACTGGTGGCCAGGGCCATTCACTACAGCCATAAAACCAGGTCTGTCTATCCTTTTATTCCCTTCAACTGCCCAGGTGTTCCCCCGGCCCTTTTTGAAAGTGAACTGTTCGGCCATGTGAAAGGGGCGTTTACCGGTGCGACACAGGACAGCAAAGGATTTTTCAGGGCAGCAGAAAACGGGGGCCTTTTTCTGGACGAAATCAGTGAACTGCCCTATGAACTCCAGGGAAAACTGCTCAGGGTGCTCCAGGAAAAAGAATATACCCGGGTTGGAGAAACCCGGCAGAATAAAGCAGATGTCAGGATTATGGCGGCCACCAATCAAAAACTCGAAGATCTGGTTGAAAAAGGATTGTTCCGCCAGGATCTGTTTTTCCGTATCAATGTCATCACTATTGATATTCCGCCGCTACGGGATCGGGGTGAAGATATTCTGCTGCTGGCAAAGCATTTTATTGTGAAGTATGCAAAACAGCTGGGAAAAAATGAACCGAAGCTCACACAAAATGCCATTGCCGCCTTGGAAAATTATGCCTGGCCCGGAAATGTCAGGGAACTTGAAAACCTGATACACCGGAATCTGATAATGAATGATACACAATATATGGACAGTGCTGCATTTCCGGCAGCAATGAAAAATACCATATCCCGGGAAAATACGGTTACCCTGAGCCTGTCGGAGATGACCAGAAAATATGTCAGGGAGGTGCTTGCCCACACCGGGGGAAACAAGGCAAAGGCATTACAAATACTGAAAATTGATCGCAAAACCCTGCTCAAAAAATTATAGTGGCATTGTCAGGCTTTTGGAATTTTGAACAGTTTTTCCAGGATGTTTTCCATGGGGCACAGTCCGGTGAACGCCGACTGCAGCAGGTTCAGTCCCACAAAAGCGGTGAGCAGGAACCAGTAGGGAGAAACCCAGTGGCCCAGGGCCAGGGATGCCAGGATGAACAGGCCGGCAATGGCCCTGATATAGTCTTCCATTTTCATTTCAACCTCTCCTTTTATCTAAAATCCTTGTATTGAATGCCGTATCTGGCTGCTTTGTAGGAAAATTTGCGCACCGTGATCTGGATGAGCCGGGCAGCCTGCTTGATATTGCCCTTGGTGTTTTTCAAAGCATCCATGAGAATTTCCTTTTCCAGCCCTGCCACGGCTTTTTCCAGAGACTGGGGCAGGGTTTTGGAATCAGTACCGGTCTGGAGGGTTGCCGGCAGGTGATAGGAATGAACAGCCCCTTCGTTACACAGAATAACAGCCCGTTCAATGCAGTTTTCAAGCTCTCTGACATTACCGGGCCAGTGGTATTCCATCATCATATCAATGGCCGGGGTGGTGATGCGCTTGATCTCTTTGCCATGCTCCTTTCGGTATTTTTCCAGAAAATGGTCTGCCAGGAGAATGATATCTGTTTTGCGCATGCGCAGGCTGGGAATATAGATGGGAAATACATTGAGTCTGAAATACAGGTCATCTCTGAATCTGCCCTGCTGGACCATCTCTTCGAGATTGGCATTGGTGGCGGCAACAATCCGTACATCCGCCTTGATGGGTTTGTATCCCCCCACCCGTTCAAACTCTTTTTCCTGGAGAACCCGCAGCAGTTTGACCTGGGCACCCGGGGCCATGTTGCCGATCTCATCTAAAAAAATGGTGCCCTGATCCGCAATTTCAAATTTGCCTTTTTTCAGATGGGATGCCCCTGTGAACGCCCCTTTTTCATGTCCGAAAAGTTCGCTTTCGATGAGGTTTTCCGGAATGGCGGCGCAATTTATTTTTATAAAGGGCTTATGGTGGCGTTCTGAATTATAGTGGATGGCGTTGGCCACCAGTTCTTTGCCTGTGCCACTTTCTCCCCTGATCAATACGGTGGCCGATGAAAAAGAGACTTGGGATATCATCTGGAGCACTTCACGCATTTTATTGGAGTTGCCGATGATATTGGAAAAACTGTACCGGTTTTCCAGTTCGGTTTTCAGCCGCAGGTTTTCCGATTTCAGCCGCTCTTTTTCCAGGCGCACGGTTTCGATATTGATCACATGATGGGCCAGCATGGCTGCCACTACGGTCAGCAGTTTTTCCCCCTGCTGCAACGCATGTTTTCCCTCAAAGGGGCGGTCTGCGCTGATGGCACCCACAACCTGGTTTTCCTTTTTTATGGGCACACAGATAAAAGAATAATCCTGCCCCTGGATACGCTTTCTGGAATGGGTCTTGTCCAGAAATAAAGGTTCTTCGCTGATACGGGGCACCACAGCAGATTTGCCAGATTCCACCACCTTGCCGACGATACCCTCACCCGGAAGGTATTTTATCTGCCGGGTGGTTTCCTCTGAAATGCCATGGGCAATTTCAATGCGGATTTCTCCGTTTTCCCTATTGGTCAAAAAAATGATGCCCCGGACAAGATTCAAAGACTCGGACAACACGCCCAATACCTTGAACAGGGATTTTTTCATGTCCATGTGCTGGTTCAACGCCTCACTGATTTCATACAGCAGAGAAATTTCTTCAAGAGATTTCATAAAGTGGGTTTCCTGTGGCATGTTCATCCGGCAATTGGTAACATACGCAATTATTTTATCCTGAAACCCGGAATGATGCCAGGTTTTCCGATAATTCTATTATGGCATAAAATGCAGTTGCGCAAAAGAGGATATCCAGTCCATACCAGAGTATGAACGGAAAAAACAGGCAATGTAAACGCTGGGAATCTGAAGAAAATTCAGGCACGGCAGCAGGTTATGGAACCTGTATTTGAAAATTCCCCTGTGGGAATATGCCGGATGGAAAATCGGGTGTTTCAATTGAAACAGTTTTATACTCAGGCCTGTTCCAGGGCCTGGGATTCTTCTTTGGCAAGGGCGTTTTCCATGGCTGCTGTTTTTTCCAGGGCCAAAGTATCCAGGTGCTGCTCCACATATGCGCGCAGATTCCGGTCCGGATCCAGGGATTCAGAATAGTAATTGAGCACCCACCAGAGTTCGTTGAGTTTATATTTGTTGTCCTGCCACCAGGAAACCGATTCTTTTATGGCATCGGCTGTTTCCAGCTCAGAGTTGATTTTTACATAAAAATCGTAACACATGTTGCGGGTTACGGGTTTCAGGCCCAGTACGCTGACAGTACTTCGGTTGATCACACCTGCCTCCTTTAAACCTTAGAGCATCATGTAATGAATGGGTTTCCATTCTTTACAGTAAACAAAAAAAATTGTAAACCCCTAATCTGTTTATTTTTTTTGGTTGCATCTTTGGTTGTGGATACGGTATTTTGGACAGGTTTAACCAAATGCAAAAAAAGAAAGAAAAACATATTGTGACAGATAAAAATATCATAACCCTTGTCATAGGGGGCTGCAGAAGCGGCAAGAGCCGATATGCCCTGGATGCGGCCAGTGCTGTTCCTGGCAGCAGAAAGATCTTTCTGGCCACATCCGTACCAGGGGACCGGGAGATGGAAAAACGGGTGATCGCACACCAGGCCCAGCGGGGAGATGACTGGCAGACGGTCGAAGCGCCGGTGCATATCCATGAAGAAATTGCAGCCCATGCCCGGACAGCAGATGTGATACTGGTGGACTGCCTGACCCTGTGGACCGCAAATATGCTGGCACTGGAAATGGATGAACCAGCCATGCAAAAATGCATGCACCAGACCACCCTGGCCCTTTCCAGGGTTTTTTGCCCGGTATTCCTGGTCACCAATGAAGTGGGGTACGGGATTGTGCCGGAAAACAGCTTGGCAAGACGGTTTCGGGACATGGCTGGACTGGTGAACCAGCACATGGCAAAGATGGCAGACCAGGTGGTGCTCACCGTGGCCGGGATTGCTGTTACTATCAAACCAAAGGATGGCATATGAAATACCGGCATCTGTTCGGCCCTGTGCTGTCACGGCGCCTGGGAATCTCTTTGGGGGTGGATCTGGTAACCCACAAGATCTGCAGCCTGAACTGTGTATATTGTGAATGCGGAAATACTACCCTTCTGACAAGGGTGCGCAAAGAATATGTTTCCTGTGACAACGTATGCCGGGAACTGGACCATTACTGGGCACATAATGAAGATCCGGATTATATTACCTTTTCCGGATCAGGTGAGCCCTGCCTGAACCTGGCCCTGGGACAGGTGATTGCCCATATCAAAAAAAAAAAACCAGGCGTGAAGGTGGCCGTGCTCACCAATGCCACCCTGATGTCTGACCCTGGGGTCCGGGCTGATCTAACCCTGGCCGATATTGTGGTGCCGTCTCTGGATGCGGTATCCCGCAAGATATTCAACCGCATCAACCGTCCCTGTGCCGGTATACAGCCGGTAGAAATTGTGGATGGTATTGCCGGGTTTGCCAAGGATTTTACAGGTGAGATCTGGCTGGAAATATTTATTCTGCCGGGGGTGAATGATACAAAAGAAGAACTGCTCATGCTCAAGGCAGCCATCAGAAAGATACAGCCCCACCGGGTACAGCTCAACACCCTTGACCGGCCGGGCACGGTTGATACCCTCACACCGGCGTCCCCGGATGTACTGGACCGGGTGATCCGTATCCTGGATGAAAAAAATGTGGAGATCATTGCCCGGGCAGGCACCAGAACCAAGGGTGCAAAGGCTGCAGACCCGGCTTCTGCGGTGCTGGAAACCATTCACCGCAGGCCCTGCACAAAAGAAGATCTGGCCGCCATCCTGGGACTGCCGGCAGAAGAAATAGATCTGCTGCTGGCCGATCTTTCGGCAGCAGGGCGCATTACCTCCAGAATCCAGGCCAGGGGGGTGTTTTTTTCCACCAGGAAAGAAGGTACATGACCCCGCCCAAAACAATTGGATTTCTTAACGATCTGCAGTCCTGTCTTCTTTTTTTAACTGTTTTGCCGGCGGGCAGGCATGCTGCCTATTCCCCCATGGGCATGATCCGTTTTTTTCCGGTGGCGGGCCTTATACTGGGAAGCCTGCTTGTGTTCACCGATCTTGCAGCCTCGTGGCTGTGGCCTTTGCCTGTGGCTGCCCTGGCAGATGTGCTCTGCCTGGTGATTCTCACCGGGGCGTTTCACCTGGACGGCCTGGGGGATACGGCAGACGGCATTTTCAGCCACAGGTCCCGGCAGCGGGCCCTGGAGATCATGAAGGACAGCCGCACCGGTATGATGGGGCTTGTGGCCGTGGTCTGTGTCCTGGCCATGAAGGCGGCCGGAATATATGCGGTAAAAATGGCTTTCGGTACTGGTCAGGCCCTGCTGGTCCTGCTGCTGGTACCTGCATATGCCAGGGCATCTATGATTTTCGGCATCCGGTTTCTGGACTATGGCCGCATTGGCACCGGCACCGGCCTGGACCTTTTTACGTCCCCCCTTGGAGCAAAAGATTTTGTCTATTGCCTGATCCCCTTGTTTTTATCTGTGTTTTTAGGGTATAACGGCTTGGCTTTGAACCTGTTGTTCGGCATCAGCTGTTTGGGTATTTTATGGTTTTACAAAAAAAAGATGAATTGTATCACAGGGGATATGCTCGGGGCCATGACAGAGATTGTGGAAGCAATTTTGTTTCTGGGCTGCGGGGCTGCTTTTCTGTGAAAAGGATCGTATCATGATTATCGGTCATGGCGGCAACACAAAAGGGCTGGCAGAAGAGCTTGGGTGTTTGGCAGATGAGATCATCGACATGAGCGCCAACCTCAACCCTTTAGGGCCGCCGGAACGGATCAAAACCGTTATTATGGAGAATCTGTCAGCCATCCATGCGCTTCCTGAGCCGGACGCAGGTTCCATGACCCGGGGGTTTGCCCGGTTTCACGGTATTGATCCGGATACCGTGATTGCCGGCAGCGGCACCACCTGGTTTATTTATACCATCCCTAAGGCCCTGGATGCGAAAAACGTTGTGATTTTGGGACCCACCTATTCTGATTACGCAGATGCCTGTACTATGCAGGGCATTGCCCCTGCCTTTTGCATGGCCAGAGCAGAAGACGGCTTTTTACCTGATCTGGAAGCGGTGTCAGATATGGCTGCCAGGGCAGACCTTGTATTTATCTGCAACCCCAACAACCCCACCGGGGTGCTGGTGGAAAAAGAATTCATCACCACCCTGGCGCGCAGGCACCCTGATGTGTGTTTTGTGGTGGATGAATCCTACCTTCCCTTTGTGGAGGGAGCCGGCGACATTTCCCTGGTACAGGACAGATCATATGACAACCTGCTAGTATTGTCCTCCATGTCGAAAATTTTCACCATTCCCGGGCTGCGTACCGGCTTTTTAAGCGGGGCAAAGCCTCTGGTTGACACTGTCATGCATTGTTACCAGCCCTGGAGTGTCAATGCCCTGGCCCAGGTCGTGATCACAGATATTTTTGATCACCCGGAACAGATCGCGCCTTTTTATGAAAAAACCCGGGCCTATATTGCCGGGGAAAAAAAGAAATTTCTGGATACGGTGACAGATCTGAAGGGTCTTGTGCCAGTACCCGGCCACACCTGTTTTATCCTGGCAAAACTTCTGTACCACACCGCACCGCTGGTATGCCGGCAGGTGGGTGCAGACCGGATCCTGATCCGGGACTGCAGCAATTTTACCGGCCTTGGCCATCGGTATGTGCGGTTTTCCCTCAAAGACAGGAAAACCAATACAGCTTTGTTCCGCAGCCTCGAAAAGGCCCTGGCCTGTGGTTGAGACTGCCTGGTATATATTTTTCGCCGCCTTTGTTCTGGATTTTTTTCTGGGTGATCCCCGCAAACTGCCCCATCCAGTGGTATACATAGGCCGGGCCATTGGGTTTTTTGAGCCCCGTTTCCGGCGGTTTGTTATCAATCAGTTTATAGCGGGCGTGTTATTTTCTGTTTTTTTGATTGTTTGCACCTATTTTCTGGCCCTGGCCCTGGTGTGGTCAGCCAGCCGGATCCATCTGTTTTTTGGCCTGGGGGTCCAGGTACTGCTGCTGTTTTACTGTTTTTCCGTCAAAAGCCTGAAAGATGCGGCCCTTGCCGTTGCAAAGCCCCTTGGGGCAAAAGATCTGCCCACAGCACGGCGCAACCTGTCCTTGATTGTGGGCAGAGAAACCCGGACCCTGGATGAACCGGGCATAACCCGGGCTGCGGTTGAGACGGTGGCGGAAAATTTTGTGGACGGGTTTTTATCCCCGCTTTTCTGGGCACTGGTGCTGGGGGTGCCTGGTGCTGTGGCCTACAAAATGGTCAACACCCTGGACTCCATGGTGGGGTATAACAATGATATTTATGCTTTGTTCGGGCGGGCAGCCGCCCGCATTGATGATGCAGCCAATTTTATTCCGGCCAGACTGGCGGTTTTCGTGATTGCGGCAGCAGCCGTTTTTGTGCCCGAAGCATCCGGTGCCGGTGCTGTGAAAACCGGATTTTCCCAGGGCCGGCAGCACAAAAGTCCCAATGCGGGGTTTCCCGAGGCATCCTTTGCCGGTGCTTTGCGCATCCGCCTGGGCGGGCCTGGTATCTACCACGGCAGACAGGTGGACAAACCCTATATTGGCGCTGCCTTTGATGATCCGCTGATATCTTCCATTGGTTCCGCCTGCCGGCTCATGCAGGCAGCTGCTGTGACAGGGCTGGCAGCCGCTGTTTTCCTGGCTGTGCTGCTCCAGGCTGCAGGGATGTGATAATGAAAATGAAGCGGCAGTTCCGCCTGGGCACCACCTCATTCATTTACCCGGACCATATTATTCCCAATGTCCGCAAAACAGGTGCTTTTTTTGATGAGATCGAACTGCTGGTGTTTGAAAGCATGCCTGTGGCCGTGCTGCCCACCCGCACCCAGATAGCTGAGCTGGCATGCCTGTCCCGGGATCTGGGTGTGGGGTATAATGTGCATCTGCCCACGGATGTCAGCCTCACTAGCAGTGCGGCAAAAGACCGGCAAAAAGCGGCTGATACCATTGCCCGGGTGGTGGAATTGTGTGCACCATTGTCTCCTTCCACCCACACCCTTCATTTGGAAATGGGTTTTCAAAGAGAAAAAAAAGATGTGGCTATCTGGCAGGCGCGTGCCCTGGACGGCCTGGAACGTCTGGTGCCCCTGCTGCCGGCCCCCGGGGTGATATCCCTGGAAACCCTGGATTATTCTCCTGTTTTGCTGCAGTCTTTGATACAAACCCATGATCTCACGATCTGTATTGATGCAGGCCACCATTTCCGGTTTGGTTATGATCTGGCACACAGTTTTGCGGTTTTCAGGGACCGTCTGGCCCTGGTCCATCTCCATGGTGCTGCCTGTCTGGAAAAAGGGATGAAAGACCATATCAGCCTGGACCATCTGGACCCGCACCAGCTGCAACAGGTGCGCCGCCTGCTGGCTGACTGTGAAGGAACAGTGAGCTTGGAGGTATTTAACCGTCAGGACCTGAACCGGTCCCTGGCAGTGCTGTCTGACATGTTTAATGATATCCCGTCCCATCTGCCGGCTTGAACCATTCCTTTGAAATGTGGTAGGCTTCATTTATATAAAAAAAGTTTATACTGGCAATAACAAGATTTTTTTGGGATCTGTCAGAAGCAGACCTGTAAAAAATGAACAGGAAACCCACTATGTCGTTGGTGCAGAAAAGAAGAAAAACCCGTCAGATCCGTGTGGGCAATGTACCTGTGGGATCAGATGCCCCGGTTTCAGTTCAGTCCATGACCAATACCCAGACCCGGGATGTGTCAGCCACTGTCCGCCAGATCAAACGTCTGGAGACGGCCGGGTGTGAGATCATCCGGGTGGCGGTGCCGGAAATGGCGGATGCACTGGCCATCCGGCAGATCAAAGAGCAGGTGGCCATTCCCGTGATTGCAGATATCCATTTTGATTACCGGCTGGCCCTGGCTGCTGCTGAATCCGGGGCAGATGCGCTGCGCATCAATCCCGGCAATATCGGGGCGCATCACAAGGTGAAAAAAGTTGTGGACTGTGCAAAGGCACATGGAATTTCCATCCGCATAGGGGTTAATGCCGGATCCCTGGAAAAAGAGATTGCACAGCGCTTAGGAACCACACCTGAGGCCATGATGGAAAGCGGCCTGGCAAATATCCGGATGCTGGAAGACCTGGGGTTTTATGATATCAAGGTGTCATTGAAGGCATCGGATGTGGCCCGCACCGTGGCAGCCTACCAGTTGCTGGCCCAAAAAACTGAAGTGCCCTTTCATGTGGGAATCACCGAGGCAGGCGGGCTCTATGCCGGTATCACCAAATCCGCCATCGGTATCGGCATGCTTTTGTCCAAAGGACTCGGGGATACCATCCGGGTTTCTCTGACCCGTGATCCGGTGGAAGAGATCCGCACCGGGTATGAAATTCTGCGGGCACTGGGACTGCGGAACAGGGGCCCTGAGATCATTTCTTGCCCCACCTGCGGCCGGTGCCGGATCGATCTGTTTAAAATTGCACAGGATGTAGAAAAAGCTTTACTTGGGCGTGATTCTCAGATTAAAGTTGCCATTATGGGGTGTGTCGTCAACGGACCGGGCGAAGCAAAGGAAGCGGATATTGGCATTGCAGGCGCAGACGGCACAGGGATTATATTTAAAAAAGGCAGGGTGTTCAAAAAAGTGCTTCAGGACCAGCTTGTGACACAGCTGCTGTATGAAATAGACAAAATGACGCAAAATGCGGAGGATGTGAATGGGAGCAAAGAATAAAACAGCAATTACCCCCACCCGGGAAGAAGATTATGCCCAGTGGTACCAGGAAATCATCAAGGCATCGGATATGGCGGAAAATTCACCGGTCAGGGGGTGTATGGTCATGAAACCCTGGGGATATGCCATCTGGGAGAACATCATGAACCAAATGGATGCCCAATTCAAGAAAACCGGGGTTAAAAATGCCTATTTTCCTTTGTTCATCCCGTTGTCCTACCTGGAAAAAGAAGCCGAACATGTGGATGGGTTTGCCAAAGAATGC